>CANMAT010000224.1 GCA_947494865.1 Deltaproteobacteria bacterium | reverse complement strand
GCGCACTGGCCTCCACCCTTCGATGACGCAGGGAACATCGCGCGGTAACCCCCTTCACTCCCCCGCTACGCGAGGTAGACCTTCTCGCCCTTGATCTTCACGTCTTCTCTGGCCTTGAAGAGCGTGTGCTGCCCGAGCACGTGCACCGTCTTCTCGGCGATGATCTTGATGCGCCCGGCGCGCGTCTGCGAGAGCTCCTCGGCGTCGCGGTAGACGTTGCGCGCGCGCTCGATCACCCGCTCGGCGCGCGTCTCGAGCACGCCCACCACCTGCCGCACGCGGTCGATGGTCGACGTGAGCTGCCGCGCCGTGACCCTCGCCTCGCCGACCTTCACGTCGGCCTCGGGCGCCCGCACCTCGACGCGCTTACCCGCCTGCAAGCGAATGCTCCCGTTGGGGGCGCGCAGCTCGAGGTCCCCGTGGGGCACGCTGATCACCGTGACCCCCTCGGAGGCCCGGTGTTCGAAGATCACGCGGCCCGTCGCGTCGGTGACCCGCAGCGTCTCGGCCTCGCCGCGCGTCTCGACCTCGGCCGCCACGCCGCCGCGCGTGACGATCTGCGCGCGCGTCGCCGACAGCACGCCCACGACGAAGCGCTCACGGTCGTCGCCCGCGACGAGCACCGCGTCGCCCGCCGCGGGCCGCACGTAGCCCGCCGCCGCGAGGCGCGCGCTCGCCGAGGCGCCCTCGTGCGTGACGGTCACGGTGCCGTCGTCGTGCACGGCCTCGACGATCGCAGACTGCAGTACGGTGGGGCCAGGCATCGCGGCCGCGGAGTATCACACACTCTCCCGCCGGGGGTGTGTCGATCAGGCGGGGGCGCTCGACGGAGACGCGTCGCGCGCGATGGGCTGCACGCGCGACTGGAGGTACGCGATGACCGCCGCCTCGTCGCGCTCGGGCGCGCCGGGGATGCGCACGAAGCACTTCGCGAGGCGCTTCCACTGCCCGAGCATGAGGTACGCCCACACCATGAAGAAGTCGACGCCCTCGAACACGATGGCGTCTTCGCGCGCGTAGGTGGCGATGTTGTCGCGAAACTCGGCGGGGAGCTCGCTCCAGTGGGTGCGCGCCTTCACGTGGTGGTGAATGTGGTAGCCGTCGTTGAAGGCGCGGCGGTTGTAGCGCGAGTTGATGCAGGTGATGCTGTTCTTGTAGGGGTTGGCCGGGTCGCTCGCGTCGACAAAGGCATGCTGGCCCCAGTTGCCGGCCATCATGAGCAGGCGCACCACCACCACGGGGATCACGAACACCACCAGCGTGGCGCGCCAGTTGACGGCCATGAGCCCCGCGGCCACGGCGATGAACGAGAGCTCACCCACCGCGGCGCGGAGCATGAGCTTCTGGTTCTTCTTGCGGGCGTGGTAGCCGATGAGCCGCGGGAGCCCGAAGAGGATGAAATCGCCGTAGTAGCTCAGCCAGTGGAGCAGGCTGTCGCGGCGGTACTTCATCGTCGAGCTGAGGTCGTCGGGGAGGTTGTTCTCCGGGTGGTGCATGCCCATGTGGTGGGCGAAGTACGTCTCCGGCGTCTCGCCCATGAAGGGCCCGAGGGCCCACGGGATGAGCTGGTTCATCCACGCGAACTGCTTCTTGAAGAGCGTGCGGTGCGACGTGCAGTGCAGCATGAGAATGAAGCGGTCGAGCACGCCGAAGGCCCACACCGCCCAGTACACGGGCGCGAGGTACCACAGGCGCTCGTCGCGCACGGCGAAGAGCCCGACGCCCGCGAGCGCCACGGCCGCGCACTGGAGCATGAGGTACACGAAGGGCAGGTCGCGCTCGTCGTTGATGAGCGCCGCGAGGGTGCGGTCGAGCGCCGTCTCGACGCGCGGCGAAGAGTGATCGAGGTCCTTGAACTCCACGGGCGCGTTGTAACGCCGACCCGCGAGAGAAATCTAGGAACCCCGCTCGGTGACTACATGCGCTCGGGCGCTTCGATGCCGAGGAGCGCGAGGCCCTCGCGCAGCACCGTGACGGTGAGTACCGTGAGACGCAGGCGCGAAGCGCGCGACGCAGCCTCGGCCTTGAGCACCGGGTGGGCGTTGTAGAAGCTCGAGAACGCCGTGGCGAGCTCGTAGAGGTAGTCGCAGAGCAGGTGCGGCCGGGCGGTGCGGGCCACCTCGTCGACGGCCTCGTCGTAGCCCAGGAGGCGCATCGCGAGGGCGCGCTCGGCGGGCTCGAGGGCACCCACCGCGCCCGCTTCGAAGCCCTGCTCGGCGGCCTTGCGGAGCATCGAGCAGATGCGCGCGTGGGCGTACTGCAGGTACGGCGCGGTGTTGCCCGTGAGGGCCAGGGCCTTGTCCCACGTGAAGGTGACGAGGGTGGTGCGGTCGCGCGAGAGGTCGTTGTACTTCACGGCGCCGATGCCCACCTTGCGGGCGACCTCTCGGGCCTCGTCGTCGGGCATGTCGGGCGAGCACTGGCGGGCCACGTCGAGGGCGCGGCGCTCGGCTTCATCGAGGAGCGCCTCGAGGCCGATCACGTTGCCGTCGCGCGTGCTGAAGGTGCCTTCGGGCAAGCGCATGAGGCCGAACCACACGTGCTCGAGCGGCGTCGTGACCCCGAGCCTGCGCGCCGCCGCGAAGAACTGGCGAAAGTGCAGCTGCTGCCGCTCGTCGGTGACGTAGAGCACGCGCGCGGGCTGCCAGCGCTCCTCGCGGTAGAGCACGGTGGCCACGTCGGTGGAGCCGTAGAGAAAGCCCCCGTCGGCCTTGCGCACGAGGAGGGGCGGCATGGCCTCGCCGTCGCGGGCCTTCTCGAAGGTGACCACCACGGCGCCTTCGCTGTGCTCGGCGATGCCTTCGGTGAGGAGCCGGTCGACGGTGCCCGCGAGGCGGTCGTTGTAGAAGCTCTCGCCGAGCACCACGTCGAACGACACGTCGAGGCGCTTGTACACGCGGTCGAACTCGCGCATCGACACGTCGATGAAGAGCTTCCACAAGCGCACGTTCTCGTCGTCGCCGCGCTGCAGCTTCACGAGCTCGGCGCGCGCGTCGCGCAGAATGGGCGGCGCCTCCTTCTCGACCGCCGCGTCTTCTTCTTCGTCGCCCTTCGCGGTGGCGCCCATCGCGGCGCGCTCGCGCTTCTCTTCGTCGGTGTACTTCACGTAGAGGCGCAACAGCTCGGCCACCGGGTGCGCTTCGAACTCCGCCGCGTCGAGCCAGCGCTTGTAGGCCACCAGGAGCTTGCCAAACTGCGTGCCCCAGTCGCCCAGGTGGTTGTCGGCCACCACGGTGTACCCCTTGGCGCGCAGCACGCGCTTGAGGGCCTCGCCCAGAATGGTCGAGCGAATGTGCCCGATGTGCATGGGCTTGGCGACGTTGGGCGACGAGTAGTCGATCACCGCCACGCGCCCCTTGCCGCGGTCGCTGAGGGCCGTACAGGCGCCCACGGTGGCGGCGACCCACGCGTCGTGGAGGGCAACGTTGACGAAGCCTGCGCCGGCCACCTCGGAGCGCGCAACGGCGGGGTGCGCGGCGAAGGCCGCAGCGATCACGTCGGCGATCTCGCGCGGGGGCTTCTTGAGCGAGCGCGCGAGCTGCATCGCGGCCGACGACTGGAGGTCGGCCTTCTGCGATGCGTCGACGGGGAGCGTGTCGGGGAACGTCGCGTCGGCGAAGCGCGCGCGGAGGGCGGCTACGGCGAGGCGGCCGAGGTCTTCACGGAGGGTCAACATGGGGGCCGGTGGGTGTATCACACACCGCCGCGCAGGAGAGACCTCACGGCGACTCGGCGAGGTCGGCCTCGACCGCGCGCTCGACGGAGCGTCGCACGAACACCCGGCCCCGCTCGTCGCGGCACACGTCGCCGTCGCCCACGCGGTCGCAGTTGGGGTAGAGCCGCGCGTCGCGCAAGGGGGTGACGCGGCAGTCGCGCACGCCGCACGCGTTGGTGACCATGCGCACGTCGCCCGCGAGCCACGACCAGTTGACGTTGCCGATGCTCGGGTTGTCTCGACAGGCCATCGTGACGATCCCGTCGTCGACGCTGCCGAGGGCCGCGCGCGTGAGGCCGCCGCAGTGCACCGAGAGTACCGGGTGCACCGCGTCGTTGCGCGCGTCGGCGTCGGCGCAGGTGCCGTGGTCGCGATAGAAGTTCACCATGATGCGAAAGGTGACGTTGTCGGGCGGGTCGTCGATGGCCGCGTTTTCGGTGAAGCAATAGAGCGGGTCGGCGGGGTCGCGCACCGCGGGGTCGCAGGTGATGTTGTCGGTGTCGAGGCGCGGGTTCCAGCAGCGGCCGCTCGCGCGCCAGAGGTCGCCGAAGGGGGGCGGCGCGTTCATGCAGGCGTCGGCGCTCATCGTGGGAGAGAAGCGCGTGTCGGCGGCCGAGGTGTTCCACACGACGGTGCCGCCGGGGGCCTTGCAGGTGGCGAAATAACAGTCGCCCGTGGTGAACCACCGGTACGAGGCGCCGGTGGTGCGATCCATGGGGGCGAGGTGCAGGTCGAGGTCGACGCCCGGCGAATCGACGCCGCCCTTGCGGTCCCAGTCGAGCTCGACGCGCAGACCGCGGCCCTGCACATAGAGCGGAAAGCGGCACGCGTCGCTGCGCCCGCTCGCCCGATCGATCGTGAGGCTCACGGTGTAGAGCCCCGCGCGCACGGGCAGAAAGCGCAGCACCGGGTCTGTGACCGAGGTGGGCGCGGGGCACGGCGTAACCCCCTCGGGGCAGGTGACCTCCCATCGGTACGCGCGCGCCGAGGGGTCGACGGTGCGCCCGTCGAGGGTGAACACCTGCAGCGGGGCCGCGCCCGCGCTGGGCGGGCAGCGCAGGGTGTTGGCGCACTCGGTGAGGCCGTCGTCGATGCTCCCGTCGCAGTCTTCGTCGCGGCCGTCGCAGGTCTCGTCGCGCGCGGGCGTGGCGCCCATGCACTCGTTGCCCACCCACGCGCCGAGCTCGGTGCAGCGCATCTCGCCGTCGCGGCACACGCCCACGTTGCGCCGATCGGGAGCGCCCGGAAAGCACGCGCGCATCTCGCCCGGACGGCACGGACAGCCCTCGTCGACCTGGCCGTTGCAGTTGTCGTCGAGGCCGTTGCCCGAACCGAGGCCGCCGTCGTCGGTGGCCGCGCCGCAGCGCTCGACTTCGCCGCAGGGCCCCGCGCGGCACGGGTCGATGGACGCGATGTCGGGCACCACGTACCGATCGGTGAGCGCCACGTCGGGACGCGACGCGTCGACCACGCTCATCACCGCCGGAGGGCGCGGCGCTTCGCTGCACCCGAGACACACACCGAGAAGCACCACCGCGATCCGCACGCGCACGACGGTGACCCTATCACGCGCGCGTCGCTGATATGGTCGCGCGCGCCGTGAGCACCGACGCAACCCCCTCTGCGCCCGAAGACGACGGCTCGCGCCCGTGGCTCGCGCCGCTGCTCTTCTTCGCGTGCGTGGCGCTGGTGATCGGCGCGGCGTCGGCGGTGGCCACGCGGCACCGCGCGCTCCGCGGGGCCGACTTCTTCACGGGGCGCTACGTCGACGCGCGCTTCGCGGCGCCGCCCTCGCTCGTGGGCGCGCCCGCGGCGGTGCACGACTTCGCGTGGCCCCTGCGGCAGGGCAGCGGCTCGCTGCGCGTGCGCTTCGAGACCGTCGCGCGCGCGGGCAGCGGCGCGGTGGTGAGCGCGGTTCGCGTCGAGCCGGGCGCCGACCTCCTCGACGGCCTCGAGGCCGCCGTGCGCGTCACGGGCTACGACACCCGCGCGGTGATCGACGGCGTGGAGGCGCCGTGGGGGCGCGTGACGCTCGAGTGCGTCGAGCGCGCGGCCGACGGCGAAGAGACGCGACGCGTCGAGCTGCGCGGCGACGGGCGCCACGTCGACCCCGACGCGCGCTGAGAGGCGCCGAAGCCGCGTTGAGGTGGCGGAGGGACCGCGCTGCGTGTTTCTTGGCTGAGCGCGAAGCTCGCCGCGATCGAGCGAGACGACTACGTCGCGTTCGAGTCGGCGAGCCACGCGGCGAGGGCGTCGCCGTCGAGGTCGAGCACGGCGTCGGCGAGACGCTCGGGGCCCACGAGGTCGAGGCGCGTCGCGACGGCGCGTCGATCGCCGTCGGTGAGCGGCCGACGGAGCTTGCGCGTGATGAGACTCAGGAGCGGTGCGATCGCCCGCTCGATGCCCCGCTCGATGTCCTTGTTGGCGACCTCGGGGTGCGCGGCGGCGAGCTCCTCGGCGAACTGACTCACGAGCGCGGGGTCGTCTTCGACGACGTCGAGCTCTCGCTGAATCTCTCGTCCCATGTCGATGCCCATGTTGAGTTCCTTTATCACGGCGACGACCCATCGCGGGCTCTGCACCCGCAGCGCCCAGCGCGCAAACAGAGCGGCGAGCCGCCACCCGGGAGCACACTGCGCGCTTCAGCCGTTCTTCGGCGTGGGCTTCGCGGCGGCCTTCTTCGCGTGGCGATTCGGGGCGCGCGGTGCACGGCGCCGCCGATGACGCCGTAACG
>CANMAT010000223.1 GCA_947494865.1 Deltaproteobacteria bacterium | reverse complement strand
GAGGCGGCCAAGGAGCGCGGGCGCGTCGCGGCATGGCTGCCCCGCACGAAGCTGCACGCGCTGCCCCTCGCCGACGTGACGCCGAAGGGAATCGCCGCGTGGCTCGACGAGCTGCGCACGCTCCCCACCGCGCGCGGCGGCCCCCCTGCCCCGCGCTCGCTCCGCAACATCGCCGACCCCGTGGCGCGCGCCCTCCGCGCGGCCGTCTTCGAGGGGCTCCTCGTGGCCGACCCCTTCGCCGTGTTGCCGACGGAGAAGCGCCCGCAGTCCGTCGACGCCAACCCCCTCGCCCGTCGTGGCCGGCGCCTCGAGCACGCCCAGGTGGTGACGCTGGTGAGCGAGCCGACGATCCGCCCCGACCGCGCGGTGCTCTACCTGTTGCTCACGCTCTCGGGGATGCGCCTCGCCGAGGCCCTCGGCCTGCGCTGGAGCGACATCGGCGACGCCACGCCCCTGCGCCGCTTCACCATCGCCGAGCAGTATCACCAGCGCACGCGCACTCGTCGCCCGACGAAGACCCTCGCCGTGCGCGAGGTGCCGGTGCACCCCGAGCTCGACGCCGCGCTTCGGTGGTGGTGGAGCGAATGGCCGAGCTGGTACGGCCGCGAGCCGAAGCCCGACGACCTCGTGGTGCCATCGCGCGCCCACAAGTCGCGCCCGTCGATCGCCGGGGCCCGCAGGCAGTCGACCGTGTGGCTGGGGTTTCGAAGCGATCTCGAGGCGTGCTGCCTGCCGGTGCATCGGGTTCACGACCTGCGGCACACCTTCGCGAGTCTGTGCGTCGACGCGGGCATGGCCGAGCACATCGCCTCCCGATGGACGCACGCCCCCGCGGGCACTGGCGCACGCGAGATCTACACCCGGGCGTCGCACGAGGCGCAGTGCGCCGAGATGCTCAAGCTCGCGTTCGCGACGCGGGGCCCGTGGCGCCCCCGGCTGGCGGTCGCCCGTTCTGCCTGATCGCGAGTTTGCTTGAGGGTTTGCTTGAGTGACCGACCGCGCATCACCGAAAGGCCAGTGATTGCGCGGGGTTTCTCGGTTCGGGGAGAGGGATTCGAACCCCCGTAGGCGGCACCAAAAACCGCCGTCCTGCCATTAGACGATCCCCGAATGGGAACGGAGCGGTTGTCTACCACCGTCGCCGCGGCTCGTAAACCCGCCTCCGCGTCGCCGCGATGGACCTCCACCCCCCGAAGCTGATACGTCGCCCCCCATGCGACGCTCCGTGCCCGAACTCATCGCCGCCAAGCGCGACGGCCACGCACTCTCGACCGACGAGATCCGCGGGCTCATCGACGGCTTCGTGCGCGGCGACGTGCCCGATTACCAGATGACCGCGCTCGCCATGGCGGTGTTCTTCCGCGGGATGACCCGCGACGAGACCGTCGCCCTCACCCTCGCCATGCGCGACTCGGGCGTCGTCGTCGACCTCTCCGACGTCGCCGGTCGCAAGGTCGACAAGCACTCCACGGGCGGCGTCGGCGACAAGGTGTCGCTCTGCCTCGCACCCATGGTGGCCGCGTGCGGCGTGCCCGTGCCCATGGTGTCGGGCCGCGGCCTCGGGCACACGGGCGGCACCCTCGACAAGCTCGAGGCCATCCCGGGCTTCTCGGTCAACCTCTCGATCGCGCGCTTTCGCGAGCTCGTGCGCGACGTGGGCACCTGCATGATAGGGCAGACCCGCGAGCTCGCCCCCGCCGACAAGCGCCTCTACGCCCTGCGTGACGTGACCGCCACGGTAGAGTCGATTCCGCTCATCGTGGCCAGCATCTTGTCGAAGAAGCTCGCCGAGGGCATCGACGGCCTTGTGCTTGATGTGAAGGTGGGCAGCGGGGCGTTCATGAAGACCCCCGAGCGCGCCCGCGAGCTCGCCACGGCCCTCGTCGAGGTCGCCCGCGGCGCGGGCAAAGACTGCGTCGCGTGGATCACCCGCATGGACCGCCCCCTCGGCCGCGCCGTGGGCAACGCGCTCGAGACCATCGAGGCCTTCGACGTGCTCCACGGCCGCGGCCCCGCGGATCTCACCGAGGTCACCCTCGCCCTCGGCGCCTCGATGCTCGTGATGGGCGGCGTCGCGCGCGACGAAGACGAGGCCCGCGCGAAGCTCGTCGCGTGCGTGCGCGACGGCAGCGCGGCCCGCGTGGCGCGCGCGATGGTCGAGGCCCAGGGCGGCGATCCCCGCACCGTCGATGATCCGTCGGTGTTCGCCGCGGCGCCCGAGCGCGTGCCCCTGCGCGCGGCGAGCGCGGGCTACATCGCCGCCATCGACACGCACGCGGTGGGCGTCGCGGGCGTGGCCATGGGCGCCGGGCGCTCGCGCGCCGAAGACACCATCGACCACGCCGTGGGCTTCGTCTTCGACCGCAACGTGGGCGACGCCGTGGCCGTCGGAGACGTGATCGCCACCGTGCACGCGCGCTCCGTCGCGCAGGCCGCGGCCGCGATCGAGCGCCTCGCGGCGGCGGTCACCGTCGCGCGCGAGGCCCCCGCGGCGGTGCCGCTGCTCCTCGAGCGCGTGGGCTGACGGCCCCGCTACGGGCGCACGTCGAAGACGCGCCAGTGACCGCGCAGGCGCGCGAGGGTGTCGAGCCTGAAGCGCCGCGCCTCGCCGCCCACCGTGTACTCGATCACCGGGCCGTCGCCGCACTGCGAAGCGGCGCGCGCGAAGCGGCCGCAGGGGCGGAGGTCGACGGCGTCGCGGGGGTACGAGCGCGCCCCGAGGCCCACGAAGACGCCGCCCCGAAACGCGTCGCGCAGCGCGCGAACGTCGCGCTCGATGGCCTGAAACTGCCGCTGCACGATCTCGTCGACGGGCGTAGGCCCCGCGTCGACGGCGCCGCCCCGCGGCGCAGGGAAAATGCCCCGGAGCTCGACCGGCGAAGGAAACACCGCGGCCAGGTCGCGCACGCCGTCGCGGGTGGACTCGAAGAAGGTGCGGGCGAGCGCGGTGATCTCGGCCCGGTCGGCGGCGGTGAGCGCGTAGGGCGTCGCGGCCGCGGGCGCGGCGGCGGTGAGCGTCACGGCGAACATCAGGCAGGGGAGCGAGCGCTTCATCGGTGCGGCGCGCATTTGGATGAGAAACGCGCGCCAGCGCAACCCGCGAACGCGCGCAATTGGTGAAAACCTGCGGAGGGGCATTGATTGCCGCTTGAACGGGTGCCGCGCGCGGTGTTAGGGCGCACTGGCGTGCCCCTCATGGAGTCTCCGTCTGTCATTGTTTTTCGCGTAAGAGACTGGCCGATCGCGCGCCCCCTCATCGAAGCGCGGCAGATGCCCGAGGTCTTCGAAGAGCTCGCGTGCTACCTGCTCTCGCCGCTGCACACGGCCCGATCGTCGCTCGACGAGCGCCTCCCCGAGGAGCCCGTCGCGGCCCCCCTCGCGGCCATGGTGATGGAGCTCCTCGACCTCGTCACCGAGGTGGCCCTCGAGAGCTTCGGCCACGAGCTCTTCGACGCGGGCCCCATCGGGCAGAAGCACTTCGGCTTTCACCCGTCGGCGGCCTACGCGCAGGTGGCCGCGCGCTTCGAGCGCGACGGGTTTCGCGTGCTCCACGCCGCCGACCTGGTGCGTGCCGCGGCGGCGACCGACACCACCGCCGCCGACGCAACGCGGCAGCGCGTGCGGGCCCTCCCGAAGGCCGGCCTCAGCGACCGCGAGGCGGCCCTCGTCGAGTACGTTCGCTCCGGCGGCCCGATGCCCCAGGCGGGCGCCGACCACGCGGCCGTCGCCCTGCGCCTCGGCGAGCTCATCACCCCGAGCCTCGAAGCCAAGAGCGAAATCGACGATCGCATCTTCGACGTAGCCTGCGCCGCGGGCGAGCTGCGCGGCGTGTTCAAGCCCTTCGCCGACCGCATCAACGCCCGCGACGAGGGCGCCCACGACACCTACGGCCTCCTGCGCCGCGAGCTCGCGCGCCGCGGCATCGCCGACGGCCGCGCGCTCGTCGCCCTCTTGCAGAGCGGCGTCGAGGTCACCTCGTCGGCCACCGCGCACGTGGTGTCGCGCTACGCCCAGCTCGACACCATGATCGAGTCGGTGCGCTCGAGCGAGCCCTCGCGCGCCGAGCAGTCGCGCCTCATCACGAAGCTCCTCACGTGGATGTCGTGCGCGGGCACCTTCCCCGCCGCCCTCGCCGCCGTCACCGACTTCGTAGAGTCGCCCCGCGCGAAAGACCTCGTCTCCGACGAGCTCCGCGCGCACCTCCTCGCCGCGCACGGCTACGAGGGCCCCAAGCCCAAGGGCGCGCGCGGTCGCGCCGCGAAGGCCCGCGTCGAGGCCGAGCCCGCGGCGAAGGCCGAGCCCGCTGCGAAGGCCGAGCCCGAGGTGGAGCCGGCTGCCAAGACCGAGCCCGAGGCGCCGCGCAAGGGGCGCGCGAAGGCCGACAAGGGCGTCCCTGCCCTCTCGGCGCTCAACGAGACGCGCACCTTCGCCCGCGGCGACGCGGCGGTGACGCTCGGCGAGCCCGGCCTCGACGCCGACGACGAGGCCCTCCTCGACGCGGTGAACCACAAGCTCGCCCTGGCGTTCAAGGCCGACCTCGACCGCCCCGTGACGGTGCGCGTGACGGGCCGCGGGCTCACCGCGCAAGAGGCCGACCACGCCTTCGGGAGCCACCATTTTTTCGTGGTGAAATCGGGCGTCGACGCGCTCGAGCTGCGCGCCGGCGACGAGGGCAGCGCGCTCGTGGTGCCGAAGGGCAAATACGGCGTCGAGGTCGTGGCGATCCGCTCGCCGAAGGCCGGCGCGGTGCCCGACTACGTGTGCCTCGTGCGCGACGAGCTGCCGACGAAGCTGGCGAAGCGCGCCGCGCTCCCCGCCGTGCCCACCCGATAGCGCGCGCTCGTTCTACAGCGGTTTCGGCGCGCCGCGGCGTCTGATACAAACGCCCGATGCGCGTCGCGCTCGGCTACTTCATCCTGCTGTTCACGGTGCTCTACGCGCTCACGCGCAATCACCGTTGGGCGGTCTTCGGGATGATCGCCTGCGACAACATCCGCCCCGGCGACGAGCACATCGGCTTCGGCATGGACTCGGTGCGCTTCTCCATCAGCTACTACGCCGTCTCGCTCGGGCTGTTCCTGTTCTTCTACCGACGCTATCGGCTCACGAGCGACCGCTTCCACTGGGGCGTTTTGCTCATGTTCCTGTCGGTGGTCAACGCCGCCCTGCACGCGCCCTGTTATGGCCCCGCGGTCTTTCAGATCGACAACTATTTCAAGATGCTGATGCAGTACTACCTCATCTGCGCGTTCATCCGAGACGAGCGCGAGTCGAGGGAGCTGTTCTGGGCCATCGGCCTCTCCGTGGTCACCGTCGCGATACGCTTCTGCTGGGGCAAATTCTTCGGGTACGAGCGCAACTTCGAAGGCGCCACGGGCGACCGCAACGAGATGGCCATGGCCTGCGTGATGGCCGTGCCCTTCATGGCCATTCTCGGGCTCACCACGAAGCACATCGGGTATCGCCTCCTGGCGTGGTCTACGCTGATTCCGCTCACGCTCACCATCGGGTTCTCGCTGTCGCGCGGCGGCATGCTCGGGCTCATCGCCGTGGGCGGTTATGTGCTCTATCGCCTGCACCACAAGCGGTGGATCATCGTGGTGGGCATCGCCGTCGCGCTCGTGGGCGTGGCCAACATGCCGTCGGAGATCGTGCAGCGCTTCGCGACCATCGGCAGCGCGTCGAAGAAAGACGCGAGCGCCATCGGCCGCTTGAACGCGTGGAGCGCCGCCAAGAACATGGCCCGCGACCGCCCCCTCACGGGCGTCGGGCCGGGCAACTTCCTCGTGTGGTTTCGGCGGTACGCGCCCGACCCCAACGACATCCACGTCGCCCACTCGTCGCTCTACCAGCTCCTCGGCGAGCAGGGGTACCCCGGCGTCGCCATCTGGATCTGGCTGGTGGCGATGGGGTGGCTCGTCGTGAGCTGGGTCGAGGTGCGCGTCGCGCGCCTCGATCAGGGCAAATGGACCAACACGCGGTACTACCTCGTGATGGTGAAGTCTTCGTGGGTCGGGTACGTGCTGTGCGGCGCGTTCCTCTCGCAAGAAGACATGGACTATTTCTATCACCTGCTGGCCATCGTCTCGCGCTACGCGGTGTTCACGAAGCGCCGCGAAGACGACCTCCGCGAGGCCCACAAGCACGCCCTCGTGGCGCAGGCCAACAAGCCCATCGAGGTGCCCGTGGTGGTCACCCAGGGCGTCTGATTCTCGGTCCCTCGCGCGTGTTGCCCGGTGGAGGGTTTCGCGCTCAACTCGCGCGATGCGCCGCTTGCAACAACTCTCGCTCCTGTCGGCCGCCCTCTCGCTCGCGGCGTGCGAACGAGACGTCCCCTGGGAGCCGCTCCCGCCCGCGTACAGCGGCCCCGCGCGCCCGGCGTCCGAGGCGCTGCCCTTCGACCCCGCGTCGAGCGCCGCGCTCGACCGCAACCGCATGAGCGCCGACGGCAGCGCGTACGCCGCCG
>CANMAT010000222.1 GCA_947494865.1 Deltaproteobacteria bacterium | reverse complement strand
GCGCGCTTCCCCGCGCGGGCGGCACGGGGGGCGTGTTGATCGCGGGCACCGAGACCGCACTCTCCGAGGGGGCTGGCGTGTTCGTGCCCTACGCGGGGCCCACGCCCATTGCCGAGATGCGGGCCATCGAATGAGCGCCGCAGCGCTCGTCCCGCGCGCGACGCCCGACGCACCTCGAGGCCGGCGTCCGCCGCAGTTCCAGGCGCCTGGAACTCTACTTCCAGGCGCCTGGAACTCGCGCCCGACTACAGTCCCCCCCACGCGCCGCCCAGCGATCGCACCGCGTCGCCGAGGGTGAGCGTGCGCGCCATCGCGGGAGCGCCCGTCGCCCCGCCGTGAAACACCGCGACCGCGCCGCCGGTGCCGCCCGCCGCGAGGTCCGACGCGCCGTCGCGGTTCACGTCGCCGACGCTCGCGAGCGACGCGCCGAAGCCTGCCACCGAAGGCAGCGCGAGCGTGTACGCGGGCGTGGTCGCGAGCCCCGTGGCGCTGCCCAGAAAGCCCAGCACCACTGCCCGCGACGAGGCTCCGACCGCCACGTCGCTGTACCCGTCGGCGTTGGTGTCGGCCGCCGCCACCGCGCTCACCGCTGCGCCCGCGGCGAGCACCGTCGGGGCGGCCATGAACATCCCGCCGCGGCCCGCGAGGCGCACGAGCACCCTGCCGTCGGGGCCGCTGCCCGCGACGAAGACGTCGGCGTGGTTGTCGGCATCGACGTCGCCCGCGCTGCCCACGAGCGCGCCGAAGCCCGCCGTGGCGCTGTCGTCGAAGGTGGCGATGGGGCTGGCCACGAGGCCCAGCGCCGTGCCGCGGTACACGTATGCGCGCGCCGCGCCGGGCGCGCCCACCACGAGGTCGGGGAAGCGGTCGGAGTTGACGTCGCCGGCGCCCGCGAGGGCTGCGCCGAACTCGCCGCCCGCGGCGTTGGGCCCCGTGATCGTGGTGGTGGGTGTGTACCGAATGCCGTTGGGGAGCCCGTGAAACGCGTACACCCGGCCCGGCACGCCCGTGTCGGCGGCGCTCGTGGCCCTGGCGCGAGGAGCGCCCACCACGAGGTCGGCGTAGCCGTCGCCCTCGATGTCGCCGACGCCCGCGAGCGCGGCGCCGAAGCGCCCGTGGCGGCCTTCGGTGCTGCGGAGGTCGGCGTCGGGGCGCGCGGGCAACCCCCGCGGAGAGCCAAAGTACACCAGCACCTGACCGTCGCCGTCGAGGGCCGCGGCGAGGCCCACCGCGAGGTCGCCGAAGCCGTCGCCGTTGAGGTCGCCCGCGGGCGCCGCAACGGGCGGCGCGTCGTACGCCCCCGCGCGTGTGGTGAGGCCCGCGTACACCGCCGCGGGGGTGTCGCCGAGGCCCGTCGCCGAGCCGTGGTAGACGCGCACCGACCCGGTGGCGCCCGCTGCGTCGACGGAGGCCACCGCGAGGTCGCCGTAGCCGTCGCCGTTGACGTCGAGCGCGGCGCCCCACGAGCGCGGCGGCGTGAGCGAGCGCGCGGGCACGGTGAACTGCCACGTGGCGCTGGTGCAGGTGTCGCCCTCGGCGTTACGCGGAACGATGCGCCAGAAGTACACGCCCGCCGGAAGGTTGGTGGGCACGGCGAGGTAGTCGTCGGGGCTGTCGACGGAGAGCACCGGCGCGCGGCAGTCGCGCTCGCGGCACACCTCGACGCGCGTGTTGCGCAGCCCCGGAGCGCGGGAGAACTGCAGCGTGGGGCGCTGCGAGGTGACGCGCGTCGTCGACACGGGCAAGAGCGGTCGGCTGCACAGCGTGATCGCGCCCATGTCGGCGGGCACCGCGGCGTCGGGCTGCGAAGCGTCGGGCGTGACATCGGGCTGCGCGGAGGCGTCGAGGGGCGTGGCGTCGGGCTGCGAAGCGTCGGGCGCCTTCGCCGCGTCGGTGGCGGCCTCGGGCGCGTCGCGCGCGGCGTCGGTGGCGGCGTCGGGCGTGGCGTCGGGCGTGGCGTCGGGCTCGGAGCCGCACGAGGCGCAGGAGAGCAGGGCGATCGCGGCGGCGTTCTTCCACATCGGGGAGCGCGATTAGCAACGGCTCGCGGGGGCGTTGTCAACGCCGTCGGGGGTGTGCTTCTCTGCGCGCGTGATGAAGCCCCGGGCGAAGCGAGCGCCCCGCGTCGTGGTGGTGCTCTCGGGTTGCGGCGTGTACGACGGCAGCGAGGCGCACGAGGTGGCGGCGACGCTCCTCGCGCTCGAGCGCGCGGGCGCCGAGGCGGTGTGCGTGGCGCCCAACGTCGAGATGCCCGTGGTCGTCAACCACCTGTCGGGGCACCCGATGATCGGCGAGTGCCGCAACGCCCTCGTCGAGAGCGCGCGCCTCGTACGCGGCGACGTGCGCGACCTCGCGAAGGCGCTCGACACGCCCTTCGACGCGGCGGTGGTGCCCGGCGGCTACGGGGCGACGCGGGTGCTGTGCGACCACGCGCGCGCGGGCCGCGAGGCGCGGGTCGACGCCGACGTGCGGCGGCTCCTCGAGGGGCTGCGCAAGGCGGGGCGCCCCATGGGCTTCGCGTGCATGGCGCCCGTCGTGGCCGCGCGGGTGTTCGGTGCGGCGTCGGTGGTGGTGGGCACGGGCGCGGGCAGCGGGGCCCTCGACGACATGGCCGCGTGGGGCGCGCGGGTCACCCCGCTGGGGCCGCGCGAGCTCACCGTCGACCGCGAGCTGCGCGTGGTGTGCTGCGCGGCGTTCACCGCGACGCAGCGCATCGTCGAGGTGTTCGAGGGCATCGACAAGATGGTGCGCGCGACGCTCGAGCTCGCGGTGTAGGAGGCCTCTAGACGAGGCCGCTCCAGCTGCCGCGGCGCGGGTCGACGGGGCGCTGCGACGGGGGCGCGAGCGTCATGGGAACGCGGTCGAGGCACTGGCGCATGGTGCCCACGGTGGTGACCCGCGCGAGGAGCGCGTCGAGCTCGGGGTCGCGGCCGTCGCAGTCGCGGAGGGCGTCGAGCACCTCGTCGGGGCACTGCGCGGCGGGGGCGCGCCCGGCGAGCAGCGAGAGCGCCGCGACGATGGCGTTCAGGTCGTGGCCGCGGAGCTCTTCGCGCTTGTTCACGTCGAGGAGGAGCGCGGTGAAGTTCGTGAGGTCTTGCCAGATGCGCGTGAGCTCGTCGACGGTGGCGTCGTCGTCGCGCGAGCCCAGGAGGGCCTCGCGGATGCGACCCTGAAACGACCGCATGGTGTGCCGGTCGTGCGCGCGAATGGCCGCCGCGACGGAGCGGCTGAGCGTGCGCGCGATGCAGTTGCCCGCCGCGCGGAGCCGCGGGCGAATGGTGTCGCAGTCGGGCAGGTCGTCGCCGAGCACCGTGCGGTGGAGCTCGATGTAGATGCGACGGATCTGCACCGCGAGGGCGGTCTCGAGGGCGGCGTCGTCGGCCGGCGGGGGCAGGCCCTCGAGGTCGGCCACGAGCGTGTCGAGCGCGCGCAGCGAGCGGCGGCTCACCTGGAGCAGGCTGTCGCACACGGCCACGCGCTGCCACGGGGTCGCGTCGGCCCCGTGGCCGATGAGCTTCGTGAGGCTCGCGAGCTCCATGCGGGCGAGGGAGGCGAGGTCGAGCACGGGCTCCGTCGAGCGCCCGCTGCTGGCCGCCGAGGTGTTGTAGTGGCTCGCGGCGGCGTCGAGCAGGGCGCGCACGTCGGCGGCCACGCTCCAGGCGAGGGCCTCGAGGCGCACCGGGGGCCGCTCGCCGCTTTCGAAGTCGCTCACCTTGAGGCCGCGTAGGTTCGTGAGCTCCTTCGCGATGGAGGCGCGAAGCTGGGCGATGGAGCGCGCGGTCGTCGGAGCGAGCACCGCCGGGTGCGTCGACTCCGAGGCGCGCGCCGGGGGGCGGCTCGTTCGAGGCGGCGCGGGCGAAGAGTGGGGCGCGAGGGCGTTCACGTCGGTGACTCCGTCAGGCGCTCGCACCCGATGGGCGCTGCCTGACATAAAGCTCAACGGCAGGAGCGCGACGAAGCCAAAGCCTCCGACACCCGAATCGTTATGAAATTCGACTGTGCAAGCGCCGTACTACGGCTGTGCAACCCCAGCGTCGCGGCCCGTGCGGCTCGGGTCGAAGGGGATCACCGTGCCCATGTCGGCGGGCGGCAGGTGGATCGCATCGAGGCGGTCTTCGTGCACCTCGGGGTGCAGGCGCGCGCGAAGGTCTTGGAGCAGCTGCTCGCGGCGCTGCGCCCTGCGCTCTCGCACGATGAACCCGCGGATGGAGTTGACCACCCCCACATCGTCGAGCGACCGGCGGAGGGCGGGCCGCACGCCCGTGAGCACCGCCACGCCGAGGCGGCCGTCGGCGAGGGCCACCGGCTGCGGCGTGACCTCCATCTCGCGGGGGAGCGCGAACACCGCCTCGGCGAGGGGCGCCTCGACGCGCGCGCCATCGCCCGCCGAGGGCACGCCGGTGCGCTGAAAATAGAAGAAGTCACCGTCGCGGCGCTTCGAGGGCTCGTCGACGGAGAGCTCGCGCACGAGCTCGCGCACCCGCCGCATGTCGCCGCGCACGCGCCTCGCCTAGTCGATGAAGCGCTGCGCCGACGGGCGGTCGGCGGCGATGGCCGCGGTGGCGCGGCGATACTCGGGCTGCTGATAGTCGGCGAGGTGGGCGTCGTACCAGGCGCGCACCTCGGCGTCGGTGATGCGCTCGGGGGTGATCGCGTCGAGAATGGCCACCTGCTCGACGCGCTGACCGAGAATGCGCCGCACGGTTTGCGACACCTGCGGGTCGCGGTCGAGGCCGCGGCGGCGCGACTCGTCGGCGAGCAGAAAGGTCATCACCAGGTTGTCGAGGTACTCGCGGCGGCGCGCGGGGTCGAGGTACGACTGGCGAATGGGGGCGGGGGCCTCGTTGAGCAGGTCTTCGAGCTCGCCCACGGTGATGGTGGCGCTGTTGATGCGCGCGACCACGAGCGCGCGGCGGGCCTCGTCGGCGGGCGTGCGACCGGCGTCGGCAACCCCGGCGTCGGAGGCGCGGGGGCGCGGCTGCTGCGCGCGCGCGCCGGTGGGCAGCGCGAGGGCCGCGAGCAACAGGAGAATCGTGGTCGGGCGCGTGCGCATCGTCGGGTGACCATGGCGCGTCGCATGACACGGCGCGCGGCGTCAAGTGCGCGCGGGCTGTGTTAGGGTGCGCGCCGCCGTGACCAACGAGGCGAGCGACGCTGCGAAGAAGGGGCCCGTGAAGACGCGCTGCCCGCGGTGTCAGGCGATGCTTCCCCCCGCGGTGCGCAAATGCGTCAAGTGCGGCGCGGCGGTGACCGACGACGAGCCCCTCGCCGAGGTGACCCTCGCGCGCCCCGCGGCGCCCTACGCGTCGGGCGACAAGGTGGCCGACCGCTACCTCGTGCTCGAGGCCTACGGCACGGGCGCCCTCGGCACCACGTACCGGGCGCGCGACGAGGGCGGCCAGTCGGTGGCGGTGAAGGTCGTTCCGCACGCGCTCCTGCCCACGTCGCCGGAGCGCGACGCCTTCGTGGCGGCGCTCGCGCAGCTCAAGGGGCGCGCGATGCAGCGGGTGGCGCTCCCCCTCGACGCGGGCGTCGACGCGGGGGGCGTGGTGTTCGTGGTGTCGCGCTGGGTGTGGGGCGCCTCGCTGCGGCGCGTGCTGCGGGCGTACCGCGCGGCCGAGCGGCGCCTCGAGCCCGACCAGTCGCTGGGTGTGCTGCAGGGCGTGGCCTCGGCGCTGCGCGAGCTGCACACGGTGTCGTCGCACGGGGCGCTCTACCCCGAGAGCATTCAGATCACGTCGGACGGGGTGGTGCTCACCGACGCGGCCATCGCGTCGGCCATTCCGCCGATGCGCTTCGTCGCTCACATGGAGCATCACTCCGAGGTGCTGCCGTACCTCGCGCCGGAGGTTCGCGTGGGCAAGCGCGGCAACGCGGGCGCCGACCTCTTCGGCCTCGGCGCGCTCGCGGCCGATCTCCTCTTCGGTGATCCGATGGCGTGCTCCCTCGCGGGGGTGAAGCTCCCCAACACGCCGCCCGAGCTCGAAGAGGCCCTGCGCGCGTTGGTGTCGGCGCACCCCGCGAAGCGCGCCGGCGCGTTGCCTCACGTGCTCGAGCGCCTGGGGCGCGAGGCGGGCGCCGGGTCGCTGCCGGCGTACGCGCCGCTGCCGTCGCCCGCGGCGGCGGGCGAGGCGCGCACGCGCAAGGTTCGGTCGATGATGGGGGTGACCCAAGAGCCCGTCGCGATCGTTCCGCGGGCGCCGCTGAAGAAGTAGCCGCAGCGTCATTCACGGCTGTACGTGCGGCAAGCGCGAGCCCCGGGCGCGCCGACGGGTGTACCCTGCGGCGCGTGACCGATGCCCGCGAGAGCGCCCCCACCCCGTGGACCTTCAACCCCATCGGCGTGGCGCGCACCGTCTTTCGAGAGAAGTACAGCATCCCCCGCCAGCCCGGGTTGTGCCCGGCGGCCCGCGGCACCGTGCACCTCCGGTGCGACGACGCGCTGCGCGCCGCGCTGCGAGGGATCGAGGGCTTC
>CANMAT010000221.1 GCA_947494865.1 Deltaproteobacteria bacterium | reverse complement strand
CGACCGGCTGCGCCGCGACGCCGTCTCCGAGGCGACGCTCCTCGCGACGGTGCGCGCCGTCGCCGCCGACCGCCACGACGAGGGCTACGAGCGCGGCGTGCACGACGTCGACGCCGCGCGCATCGTCGCGAGGGCGCTCGAGCTCCTCGTGAGCGCGGGCGCGCTCCGCCACGAGAGCGCCGCGCGCGCCCTCGGGGTGCTCCACTACGCCACGCTCGACGAGGCCTCGCGGGCGCTGCTCGCGCGCCGTTGCCGCAGCGCCTCGCGGCTCCGCGCGATCACCACGTCGGCGGTTGCGCAAGACGAGCTCACGCGCGCCGTCGCGACGGCGCTCACCGCCACGGCCGCGCACTGGAGGCTCGACGTGGGTGACGGCGAGCGCCGCCGCGCCGCGCGCTACCTCGTCGACGAGCTCGCGGCCGAGCGGCCCCGCTGTGCGCTCGCGGCCGAGGCCGTGGCGCTCCGCGAGGCCTTCTACGCCGAGCTCAACGAGCAGGGGGCGAGGGGGCAGTTCGAAGACGACCTGCGCGCGCTCGAGAAGCTCCCGGCCGAGCGCCTCGCGCTGGCGTCGTCGTGGGTCGAGGGCTTCGCGCTGCGCGCGCCCGCGTGGGCGAGCTTCGCGCGCGAGGTCGCGGTGTCGCTGGTGATCGACCGGCGCATCGAGCGCGAGCCGTCGAGCGCGGTGCTCGAGGCGAGCGTAGACGGGCTGCTCGGCCAACACCCGCGCGTGCGCGACCGGGTCATGGCGCTGCGCCTCGACGAGTTTCTGGCGCGCCTCGAGGCCTTCACCGAAGAGACGCTGCCGCGCTGGCGGGCGTACCGAAAGGCTCGCACCGAGGTGGCCGCGCGCGAGCGTCGCAGGCTGCGCCTCGACGAGTTCTCGGCGCGTGTACTCTCGAGCTTCGTGCGCAACCAGCTCATCGACGAGGTGTACCTCCCGCTCGTGGGCGCCAACCTCGCCAAGCAGCTCGGCGCCGCCGGCGACGCGAAGCGCACCGACCTCATGGGGCTTCTTCTTCTCGTGAGCCCGCCGGGCTACGGCAAGACGACGCTCATGGAGTACGTCGCGAGCCGCCTGGGGCTCGTGTTCGTGAAGGTGAACGGGCCGTCGCTCGGCCACGCGGTGCTGAGCCTCGACCCCGCCGAGGCGCCCAACGCCACGTCGCGGCAAGAGGTCGAGAAGATCAACCTCGCGCTCGAGATGGGCAACAACGTGATGCTCTACCTCGACGACATTCAACACACGAACGCCGAGCTCTTGCAGAAGTTCATCTCGCTCTGCGACGGCTCGCGGCGCATCGAGGGCGTGTGGAAGGGGCGATCGCGCACCTACGACCTGCGCGGCAAGCGATTCTGCGTGGTGATGGCGGGCAACCCGTACACCGAGTCGGGCGACCGCTTTCGCATCCCCGACATGCTCGCCAACCGGGCCGACACCTACAACCTCGGCGACATTCTGGGCGGCCGCGACGACGCCTTCGCGCGCTCGTACCTCGAGAACGCGCTCACTTCGAACAGCACGCTGAGCCCCCTCGCGGGCCGCGAGCCCAAAGACCTCGACGTGCTCCTGCGCATCGCCGAGGGCGAGGCCGTGCCCTCGACGGAGCTCGCGCACCCGTACAGCGCGGCCGAGGTGGCCGAGGTCACCGCGGTGCTGCGCAACCTCGGCGCCGTGCGCTCGGTGCTGTTGCGCGTGAACGCCGAGTACATCAAGAGCGCCTCGCAGGAAGACGCCTACCGCACCGAGCCGCCCTTCAAGCTCCAGGGCAGCTACCGCAACATGAACAAGGTGGCCGAGAAGGTGGTCTCGGCGCACACGCCCGACGAGGTCGAGCGGCTCATCGACGACCACTACGCGAGCGAGTCGCAGACGCTCACCACGGGCGCCGAGCAGAACCTCTTGAAGCTCGCCGAGCTCCGCGGCCGCCTCGACGACGCGCGGCGCGCCCGGTGGGAGGCGATCAAGAAGGAGTACGCGCGGCAGAAGAAGGTCGGCGGCAAAGACGACGACCCCGTGTCGCGCGTCACGGGCACCCTCTCTACGCTGGGCGAGGAGCTCGAGAAGATGCGCGGCGAGATCACCCGCGGCGTCGATCGCTCACAGGGCGACCAGGCCGCCACGGTGCAGCAGCTCGCGCCGCAGCTCGCGAAGCTCGAGGCGGCCCTGCGCGCCGTGGCGAGGCCCACGCTCGAGGTGAAGGTGCCCGGCCCCGAGGCCACGGTGAACGCGCTCGCCGACCGGATGAAGTCCGCGGGCGACGCGCTTGGCCCGCTCGTGCGCGCGGCGCAGCACGGACTTGGAACGCTGCCCGACGTGCTCACCTCGATGGTCAACGTGCTCGAACGCCTCGAGAAGAAGCTCGAATCGGGCGGCATCCCCGTCGCTGTGTCGTCGGGCTCGGCGCCCCCGCCCGCGCGCGCGTCCGCGCCTCCCGCGGCGGTGTCAACGCTCGCGGCTCCGCTCTCTGCCGCGCCCGCCCCGATGCCCGCGGCCCCCGCCCTCGCGCGCTTCGAAGCCGAGCTCCGCGCCGCGGGGCCTTCGAATTGTTACGTGCCTGCGGGGGTCGACCGCGACGTGATCCGCGATGGTGGAGTCTTCGTGCAGACGTTCCGCAAGCTCCCGTCGGCGGGGGCCGCGGTGTCGCTCTCGCTGCGCGTCGCGGGGGGAGCGCTCGAGACCGAAGGGGTCGTCACCTTTGTGCGCGAGGCTTCGCTCGGCGGGCCGCACCCGGGCTTCGGCGCGCGCCTCACGCGCCTCACGTCGGTGCAAGAGACCTCCCTGCGGAGGTTTCTCCTCGACAACGACCCGATCACGCTAAAGGGCTGAGCGCGCCGCTCAGGAGGCGGGCAGGGGCGGCGGCTTCACGCTCTCTTCGAGCGTGATGGTGAGCCCCGCGTACTCCTCGCGCGAGGCGCCGATCGCGGTGGCCACGCGCACGATGAAGTCCGACTCCTCGAGGTCGTGCACGTCGTCGCTCTCGGTCACGCGCGCGACGAGCTGCAAAAGATCCTTGCGGGCGGCAGCGTCGCCGAGCCCGAGGGCAGCCGCGGCCTTACCGAGGTCGAACACCCCGAGCTTGAAGCCGTCGATGCGCGCCGCGAGATCCCTGGGGATCGCGCCCCCCGCGAGGCCCTTCACGACCTCGCGCACGGCGCTCCCCTCGACCTTCTGCACGTCTCCGTCAGCGTGCGCCGCGGCCATCAAGATGTCTGCGATGTGCTTCAACTGCTCGGCCGTCCACTTCGCCATCGGGGGGTGTCTCCTCGCGTGGAATCATCGCGCGGCCTCGGTCGCGCTACCAGCACCATCGTCACGCGCATCGCGTCCGTGCGCCTCCGCGCGGGCTTCCATTTGGCGCAGCGATTCTCGACACTGCGGGCCGCGCTGGCGCACCCTCGCGCCACAGGAGGCCACCATGAAAAAACCTACGCTTCGCGCACTCGTCGCGCTCTGCGCGCTCGCCGTCACGGCGTCGCTGCAGGGCTGCGGCGGCGCGCGCGCCGTCGTCGGAGGCGTCACCGACGCCGCTGCGACCGACGTCGCCGACGACCTCTCGCTCGACGCGCCCGACGCCGTCGACGCGCCTGACGCCCGCGAGACCCGCTGCGGCACCACGCAGCAAAACTGCGGCGGTGTGTGCGTCGACCTCGCCGACGATCGCACCAACTGCGGCGCATGCGGGCTCAACTGCGGCGCCCGTCAGGTGTGCGTCGCGGGGAGCTGCCAGGACAGCTGCCCCCCCGGACAGTCCACCTGCAACGGCACCTGCGTGAGCGTCGCCACCGACCGCGAGAGCTGCGGCTCGTGCGGCAATCAGTGCCCCGCCGCGCAGGTGTGCGCGGGCGGGCGCTGCGTCGAGACCTGCGCCGCGAACGTCGACGGCGGCGCCGACGCGAGCGCCCCGGTGACCCTCACCGAATGCCGCCCCGTCGAGGGCGTGCGCCTCTGCGCCGACACGCAGAGCGACCGCGACAACTGCGGCGCGTGCAACGTGCGATGCCCCCTGGGCCAGGTGTGCTACGCGGGCCGGTGCTCGGTGCTCTGCACGGCGGGGCAGACGTTCTGCGTCGACCGCTGCGTCGACGTGCGCGCCGACAGCCGCAACTGCGGCGCGTGCGGCAACGCGTGCCCCACCGGCAACGTGTGCTCCGACGGACGCTGCCAGCTCTCGTGCCCCGCTGGCTTCGAAACGTGCGCGGGCGCATGCCGCGACACGCAGAACGACTCGTCCAACTGCGGCGCGTGCGGCGCCGCGTGCCCCGCGGGCCAGCTGTGCCAGACCGGCGTGTGCCGCCTCTCGTGCCCCGCGGGCCAGACGGGCTGCGGCGGCGCCTGCGTGAGCACCGCCAGCGATCGCGCGAACTGCGGCGCGTGCGGCAACGCGTGCCCCACGGGGCAGGTGTGCTCGATGGGCGTGTGCGCCTTCGAGTGCGCCGCACCCCTCCAGCTGTGTGAGACCGACGGGGTACGGCGGTGCGCGGCGACGCAGGTCGACGCGAGCAACTGCGGCGCATGCGGAGCGGCCTGCGCGGCGGGGCAGGTGTGTCGCGCGGGGGCGTGTGTGGTGGCGTGCCCGCCGGGCCAGAGCAACTGCGCGGGCACGTGTCGCGACCTCGACGGCGACCCCTCCAACTGCGGCGCATGCGGCAACGTTTGCCCCGCGGGGCAGATCTGCGCGATGGGCGCGTGTCGCTTCACGTGCCCCGCGGGCCAGACGGTGTGCGCGGGCACGTGCGTGTCGCTGCCCACCGACCGCGACAACTGCGGCGTCTGCGGGCGCGTGTGCCCCGCGGGCAACGTGTGCTCAGCGGGCGCGTGCGCGGTGAGCTGCGCGTCGCCCCTCGCGCTGTGCGGCGCTGACGCAGCGGCCGGCTGCGTCGACCCGCGCATCGACGGCAACAACTGCGGCGGCTGCGGAAGGGTGTGCCCCGTCGGGCAGGTGTGCCGCGACGGCGCCTGCGCGGTGAGCTGCCCTCCGGGGCAGACGATCTGCGGCGCTGCGTGTCGCGACCTCACGAGCGACGCGAGCAACTGCGGCGCGTGCGGCAACGTCTGCGCCTCGGGGCAGACCTGCGCGATGGGGGCGTGCGCGCTGTCGTGTCCAGCCGGGCAGACTGCGTGCGCGGGGCGCTGCGTATCCATCGACACCGACCGCGACAACTGCGGGGCGTGCGGGCGCGCGTGCCCGGCGGGCAACGTGTGCTCATCAGGCGCGTGCGCGCTCAGCTGCGCGTCGCCGCTCGCCCTGTGCGGCAGCGGTGCGACGGCGGGGTGCGCCGACACGCGCATCGACCCGGCGAACTGCGGCGCGTGCGCGACCGCGTGCGGCGCCGGTCAGTCGTGCCGCGAGGGGCGCTGCACCATCACGTGCCCCGTGGGGCAAACGGCGTGCAGCGGCACGTGCCGCGACCTCGACACCGACTCGGCCAACTGCGGCGGGTGTGGGCTCCCGTGCCCCGCGGGGCAGCTCTGCGCCGCGGGGACGTGCCGCGTGAGCTGCCCGCCGGGGCAGACCAACTGCAGCGGCACGTGCCGCGACACCGCGAGCGACCCGGCGAACTGCGGCGCGTGCGGTACGGCCTGCGCGGCGGGCCAGCTCTGCGGCGGCGGAACGTGTCGCCTCTCGTGCCCCGCGGGCCAGACGGCGTGCGGGAGCCGCTGCGTCTCGACGGCGAGCGACCGCGACAACTGCGGCGCGTGCGGGCGTCCGTGCGCCGCGGGCAACGTGTGCCTCGCGGGCGTGTGCGCGCTCGACTGCGCGTCGCCGCTCACGCTCTGCGGCAGCGGCGCGGCGTCGACCTGCGCCGACACGCGCGTCGACCCCTCGAACTGCGGCGCGTGCGGAACGGTCTGCGCCGCGGGGCAGGTGTGCCGCGCGAGCGCGTGCGTGATCTCGTGCCCGACGGGGCAGACGGTGTGCGCGGGCGTGTGCCGTGACACCGCCGTCGACGGGAGCAACTGCGGCGCGTGTGGAACGGTCTGCGGCGCCGGGCGCGTGTGCGCCGCGGGCACGTGCACCACGAGCTGCCCCGCGGGTCTCACCTCGTGCAGCGGATCGTGCGTGAACCTCCTCACCGACGCCACCCGCTGCGGCACGTGCAGCACCGCGTGTGCGAGCGCGCGCACCTGCGCGGCGGGCGTGTGCGTGGCCTACGCGAGCTGCAGCGCGCTCCACGCGGCGCAGCCGTCGCTGCCGTCGGGCGAGTACGACGTGCTGCCCGCGGGCGCATCGGCCACGGTTCGGGTCTACTGCGAAATGACCTTGCACGAAGGCGGTTGGACGCTCGTCGGCTCATTCGTCAACGGTGTGGCGCGCACCTGGACGACGCTCGACGTGATGCGCGACGCGACCAGCTTCGGCGCCATTTCGACCCGCGCGACGGCCAACTTCAAGTCGCCCGCGTGGACATCGGTGGCGGGCGCTGACCTCATGGTGCAAACCGACGACTACTCCTTCGGCTTCCGCGCGCTGCTCGGCGGTCGCAGCATG
>CANMAT010000220.1 GCA_947494865.1 Deltaproteobacteria bacterium | reverse complement strand
GAAGGTGAGCGTCGCCCCGGGGGGAATGCCGCGCTGGCCGCGATCGCCATACGCGATGTCGGACGGGCACACGAGCTTGGCCTTGCCGCCTACGTGCATGAGGGCGACGCCCTCGGTCCAGCAGGGGATCACGCCGTTGAGGGGAAACTCCACGGGCTGGCCCATGCCGTTGGCGCCGTACGAGCTGTCGAACTCGCTGCCGTCGAGGAGGGTGCCGCGGTAGTTCACGCGCACCGTGTCGGTGGCCGCGGGCTGCGGGCCGTTGCCCGCGCGAAGCTCGCGAAACACCATGCCCGAAGCGGTTCTACGCGCACCGGGCTCCTGCGCGGCGCGCTCGGCGTAGGCGCGGCCGCGGGTCTTCTCCTGCTCGCCGCGGCTCTCGGCGCGGCTGCGCGCGAGGTCGTTCACGCGGGGGCCCCACTCGCGCACCTCGACGGCCTTGGGCGCGCCCGTCACCTGGTCGCCGATGCCGCGCTGCACGGTGGCGAGCTCGGCGGGCGTGAGGTTGAAGTCACCGAGGCGCTGACCCATGATGAGCCCGAGGGCGTAGAGGGTCTTGTCCTGGTCGGTGGCGAGCGCGGCGCCCGTCGCGGCCGCGTCGGCGGCGCCCGGCGTCGAGGGCTTGCACGCGCCGATCGCCAGCGCCGCGCAGAGGATCATTCTTCGCATCGAAAAGTACGCTTCCTTTCAGGTGTCACGGGCGCTCGCGAGCGAGACCTCCGCGGGACGGGGGCGCGGAACATACAGGCCGCGCGCCACCCCGTACAAGCGCACCCGCGCGACGCTCACATCACGTAGCCCGACTCGCCGTGCTGCGTCTGGTCGAGGCCCTCGCGCTCGTCGTCTTCGCTCACGCGCAGGCCCACGACCTTGTCGACCACCTTGAGCAGCACCCACGTGAGCGCCGCGCTGTAGGCCCCGACGATCACCACCGCCGCGGCCTGCTTCGCGAACTGCACCGGGTTGCCCGCGAGGAGCCCGTCGGCGCCGTCGGCGTTCATCGCCTTCGTGGCGAACACGCCGGTGAGAAGTGCGCCGAGAATGCCGCCCACGCCGTGCACGCCGAAGGCGTCGAGGGAGTCGTCGTAGTGCCAGCGCTCCTTGAGCAGCACCGCCGCGTAGCACACCGCGCCCGCCGCGAGCCCGATGAGCATCGACGAACCTACGGTGACGTAACCCGCCGCGGGTGTGATGGCCACGAGGCCCGCCACGAGCCCCGACACGAAGCCGAACATGGTGGGGCGACCGCGGTGCTTCCACTCCACGACCACCCACGAGAGCGCGGCCGCCGACGCCGACACGTGCGTGGTCACGAGCGCCAGCGCCGCGAGCGGGTTCGCGCCGAGCGCGCTGCCCGCGTTGAAGCCGAACCAGCCGAACCAGAGGAGCCCGCCGCCCGTCACGGTCATGGTGAGGTTGTGCGGCGGAGCCTTCTCGCGGGGGTAGTTCACGCGCTTTCCGATCACGAGCGCGCACACGAGCGCGGCGACGCCCGCGGTGAGGTGAACCACCGTGCCGCCCGCGAAGTCGAGCACGCCCCAACGCAGGAGCCAGCCCCCCTCGGCCCACGTCCAGTGCGCGACGGGGTCGTACACGAGCGTCGTCCACAACAGGGCGAAGAGCACGTAGGCCGAGAACTTCATGCGCTCGACGAAGGCCCCCGCGATGAGCGCCGGGGTAATGATGGCGAACTTCATTTGAAAGGCCATGAAGGCCATGTGCGGAATGGTCTTGCGCAGGTCGAGGCCGACGCCGCGCAGCATCACCATGTCGAAGCCGCCGATGAGCCCGCCGTGCGTGGGGCCGAAGGCGAGCGAGTAGCCTACGAGCACCCACTGCAGCGTGATGATGGCCAGCGCGAAGTGCACGAGCATGAACGTGTTGAGCACGTTGCGGCGCCGCACCATGCCCCCGTAGAAGAGGGCGAGGCCCGGCGTCATGAAGAGCACGAAGGCCGACGAGACCAGCATCCACGCGGTGTCGCCGGTGTCGAGGTGCGCGGGCTCCTGCGCGAGCGCCGACATCGGAAAGAGCGCCACGGCGAGGGCCGCGAGCGCGGGGGTGAGACGGTGCTTCATATCGCGCGGGAGCTTTGCCCGAAGCGCGACGAACACGCGGTAACGAGATTGTTAACGATTGTGAACGGAGCGAAGGCGGAGGCTACGCGGGCCTAGAGCGCCGACCGGAAAACACCCGTCGTGCTGCGAAGAGATGCGAGCGCTGCGAGGCGCGACTTCGAAGCAAGGCTGTTGGCCTTGCGAGAAGTCGCAACGAAGCAGGGCGACGCAGACCTGAAGCAGAACGACGAGGTGCTTTTCCGGTCGGCGCTCTAGAGGCCCATGAGCTTGGCGATGTAGTACCGCATCGTCTCGGAGGTGCCGCCGCCGATGCGAAAGAGCCGCTGGTCGCGCCAGGCGCGGGCCACGCGGAAGTCTTCGATGTAGCCCCAGCCGCCGTGAAACTGGAGCATGGTGTCGACCACCTCGCCGGCCACGTCGCCGACGAACACCTTGGCCATCGAGATGAGCTTGGTGGTGTTGAAGCTCACCTGCTCGCCCTTCACGTAGCGGTCTTCGTTGTACCCGTCGGCGGCGCGGTACACGAGCGCCTCGGCGGCCTCGAGCTTCGTCGCGAGGTCGGCGATCTTGTGCTGCCACACCTCGCGCTTGATGATGGGCTTGCCGAAGGCCACGCGGTCGGTGCCGTACTGAATGCCCTCTTCGAGCGAGAGGCGCGCGCCCGCGGTGGCCGACGCCGAGCCGATGAGGCGCTCGGTCTGAAAGTTCTGCATGAGGTAGCGAAACCCCTGGCCCTCTTCGCCGAGGAGGTACCGCTGCGGGATGCGGCAGTCTTCGAAGAAGAGCTCGGCGGTGTCACTGCACCAGTTGCCGATCTTGTTGAGCTTCTTGCTCACGTGAAAGCCGCGCACGTTGGTGGGAAACGTGACGATGGAGATGCCCGCGTGCCCCGCGTCGGGGTCGGTCTTGAGCATCAGGGTGATGAAGTCGGCGCGCGTGCCGTTGGTGATGAAGGTCTTCGAGCCGTTGATGACGTAGTCGTCGCCGTCTTTGCGCGCCCAGGTGCGCATGGCCGCCACGTCGGAGCCGCAGCCGGGCTCGGACACACCCAGCGAGGCGATCTTCTCGCCGCGGAGGGCGGGCTTGAGAAACTCTTCGATCTGCTCGGGCGTGCCGAGGTCGGAGATCACCGGCGTGGCCATGTCGCTCTGTACGAGCAGGGCCATGGGGAGGCCGCCGGCGCCTACGCGCGGGAGCTCCTCGGCCTTGGCCATCGAGTACCAGTAGTCGCCGCCGGAGCCGCCGTGCGCTTCGGGGTAGTGCGCGCCGAAGATGCCCAGCTCGCCCGCGCGGGTGAACACCTCGCGGGGAAAGATCTCGTCGGCCTCCCACTGGTCGATGTGGGGGCGCAGCTCCTTCTCGACGAAGTTGCGCACGGTCTTGCGAAACAGGTCATGAGCTTCGGTGTACGGGGACGTCATCGCATCGCCTCCTCACGGTGGGTGCGCACAGGTGCACCACGTTGGGTCGCGGAGACTATCGCGGCCCGCAGTGAATGGCGATTCATTCGAGGGGGTAGAGAGGCACACGGCGCGCGCTGCGCCGTGCGCGGGGAGCGCGCTCAGCCGATGCGGGCCATGAGGAGCTCGCGCTCGAGGCGAATCACCGCGGGCATGGACTCGCCCACGGTCTTGAAGAACTCGGCTTGCAGTTCGAACTCGGCGCGCCACTCGTCGAGGTCGATGTGCGTCGCCTCGTCGATGCGCTCGTGCGAAATGTCGAGGCCCGTGAGGTCGAGGTGGCCGGCCTTGGGCACCCACCCGAGGAGCGTCTCTTGACCGCCCACGCGGCCCGCGGCGCGGTCGAGCACCCACTTGAGCACGCGCATGTTGTCGCCGAAGCCGGGCCACAGAAACGTGCCGTCTTTACCCTGGCGGAACCAGTTTACCTGAAAGATCTTGGGCGGGTTTACGATGGCCTTCTGCATCTCGAGCCAGTGCCCGAAATAGTGGCCCATGTTGTATCCGCAGAAGGGCAGCATGGCCATCGGGTCGCGGCGCACGATGCCCACCTTGCCCGTGGCCGCGGCGGTGGTCTCGGAGCCCATCGTGGCGCCGAGGAAGACCCCGTGGGCCCAGTTGAACGACTGCATCACCAGGGGCACGGTGGTGCTGCGGCGGCCGCCGAAGATGATGGCCGAGATGGGCACGCCCTGCGGGTCGTTGGCGAAGGGCGAGAGCGCGGGGTTGTTGGCCGCGGGCGCGGTGAAGCGCGAGTTGGGATGCGCGGCCTTCTCGGCCGAGCCCTTCTTCCAGGGGTTGCCCTTCCAGTCGGTGAGGGTCTCGGGCACGGGGCCGTCCATGCCCTCCCACCACACGTCGCCATCGTCCGTGAGGGCCACGTTGGTGAAGAGCGTGTCGCGCGCCGTGGAGAGCATCGCGTTGGCGTTGGACTTCATGCTCGTGCCGGGGGCCACGCCGAAGTAGCCCGCCTCGGGGTTGATGGCCCACAGGCGCCCGTCGGGGCCCACACGCATCCACGCGATGTCGTCGCCGACGGTCCACACCTTCCACCCCGCGAACTGCTCCGGCGGGATCATCATGGCGAAGTTGGTCTTGCCGCACGCGCTCGGGAAGGCCGCGGCGACGTAGGTGGGCTCCTTGTCGTCGGGGCCCTGCACGCCGAGAATGAGCATGTGCTCGGCGAGCCAGCCCTCGTTGCGCCCGAGGTACGAGCCGATGCGCAGCGCGAGGCACTTCTTGCCGAGGAGCACGTTGCCGCCGTAGCCCGAGCCCACCGACCAGATGGTGTTGTCTTGCGGGAAGTGACAGATGAAGCGGCGCTCGGGGTTGATGTCGAGCATCGAGTGGAGCCCGCGGTTCCACCCGTCGGAGTCGCCGAGCATGGCGAGGGCCTGCGCGCCCATGCGCGTCATGATGCCCATGTTGAGCACCACGTAGATGCTGTCGGTGACCTCGACGCCGATCTTCGCGTAGGGCGACCCGACGGGGCCCATCACGTACGGAATGACGTAGAGCGTGCGGCCCTTCATGGCGCCGTCGAAGAGCTTCGCGAGCTTCTCGTACGCGGCGTCGGGGGCCATCCAGTTGTTGGTGGGCCCGGCTTCGTCCTTCGTGGGCGTGCAGATGAAGGTGAGCTGCTCGACGCGCGCGACGTCGTTGGGGTTGGAGCGGTGGAGGTAACAGCCGGGGCGCTTCTCTTGATTGAGCGGAATGAGCACGCCCTCGGCGACGGCCTGCTCGGTGAGGACCTTCTTCTCCTGCGCGGACCCGTCGACCCACACCACGCGATCGGGCTTGCACATGGCAGCCATCTCGCGAACCCACTGCAGGAGCCCGGGATTCGAAACCTTCACGCTGCCGACGGTGGTCGACACTTCAGTCGCGCTCATGACGATGCCCTTCTTTCTCTGGCTCCGCGTCGTCACCGCGGAGGGTGCTGTGCTTCGAGGCGTCGGACACTACCTCACGGCCCCCCGTCGTTGCTAGACGCGCGGCGCCTTCGCGCCCCCCGAAACGTGCACTACGCACGCGCACACGATGCTGATAACGTGGGCTCCGGGTCGCGTTTTTTGCGGCACAGAAGAGCATAACCGTGGCCGTTCTCGCATCCATCCTTGGCCTGCTCGGCATTCCCGTCGGCGTGTACCTCGCTTCGCTGTGCGCGCGCGGCGGCGTGTCGGCGTGGGCGTGGGGCTGGCTCGTTGTCTACGTTCTGCTCGACGTGGCGGCGTTCTCTGCGCAGAACAACCCGCGGCGCGCGCGCATCACCCTCGGCGCGGCCCTCGCGCTGCTCGCGCTCATCGCGGGGGTGCGCCGCGCGCGCGTGCACCCCATGCCCGCGGGCCTGACGGTGATGCTCCCGTCGGAGAAGCCGGGTCCGTGGATCGACCGCCTCGGCGAAGACGGCGACCTCGGCATGATGGTCTTCGTCGTGATGGGCGACTTCGGCGGCGTTCGCCCCGACGACCGGCGCCGCGCCAAGCCGTACCTCCGCGCCGCGTGGGCGCGCATGCGCCGCGACCCCGAGTTCGCGCCGATCCCGTCGCCGCTCGTGTCGAACATCCTCGGTCGCACGAGCGCCTCGAACGTTCACACGCTGGTGCTCAACCCGCCGCAGCAGGCGAAGGCCTCGCGCGCGTTGATCTACCTCCCGGGCACCGGCGGCTCTTCGAAGCTGCCGTGCTACCTCCTCGCGCGGCGCATGCCCGACGCGATGATCGTGTGCCCCACGATGGGCATGGGCGGCGAGTGGGCCAACGAGGCGGGCGAGGCCGCGTGGGGCCATGTGCTCACGTACACGCGCAACCGCGCGGAGATGGTGTACGTGATCGGCGAGGGCTACGGCGGCCGCGGGCTCTTGCACCTGCTCTCGCGCGACCTGCTGGGTCACCTCTCGGGCGCGGTGCTCCTCGCGGGCTACGAGGAGGCCTACTTCGATCAGGTGCGCCGCT
>CANMAT010000219.1 GCA_947494865.1 Deltaproteobacteria bacterium | reverse complement strand
GGCTGCGTCGGAGCGCAGCTCGGGGCGCATGAGGGCAGAGTCGCCCGACGGGGCCATGCGCGCGTCGGCGATGTGCGCGGTGCGCGCGCCCGACGACTGCGGGTCGGGCGCGCTGCGCCACTGGGCGGCGAAGACGCCCGCGGCCGCGGCGGCGACCATCGCGGCGACGAAGCCCTGCCTGGCGCGGCGCGACTGCGCGGGCGACGAGGGGTGCGACGAGCGCGTGGGGGGCACCGGGTTCGCGACGCGCTCGGGCGCGCTCTTGATGGCTGCCTGGATCGCCTCGAAGGGCACCAGGGGCGTGGGCATCTCCGACGGGTGCTGGCCCGCGGAGGCCGGGTCGAACACGGGCATCCAGGCGGCGCGCGTGCGGCGCGGCGCGAGGGGCAGCAGCTCGCGGGCCATGTGGGCCACCGAGGGGAAGCGGTCGCCGGGAGCGCGCTGCATCGCGCGCTCGACCACGCCCACGAACTCGATGGGCACGAGCACGGACATGTCGCGCAGCGAGCGGGGCGTGCCCTCGACGATCTCCTTCATGAGGGCGTACATCTGCTCGCTCTCGAAGGGCAGAACGCCCGTCACGCACTCGAAGAGGAGCACACCGAGGGCGAACTGATCGGACCGCGTGTCGACGTCGCGGGGGTTCGAAATCTGCTCGGGGGACATGTACTCGGGCGTGCCGAACACGTTGTCGGTCACCGTGAGGCGCGCGGCGCGGCCGGCGATGTTGATCTTCGAGATGCCGAAGTCGACCACCTTGGGCACCACCACGCCGTCGCGGGTGGTAGCGAGAAAGATGTTCTCGGGCTTGAGGTCGCGGTGCACGATGTCCTCGTTGTGGGCGGCGTTCACCGCGGCCAGCACGGGGATCATCACGTTGAGGGTGCGCCCCACGCTGAGCCTGCGCTCGCGGGTGATCACGTCGGCGAGAGACTCTCCCTCGAGGTACTCCATCACCAGGAAGGGGAGGTTGCCGTGGCGTCCCACGTCGAAGACCTCGACCGCGTGCGGGTGGCGAATCTTCGAAGCCGCGACCCCCTCCTGGAGGAAGCGCTCCATGATCTCGCCGTTCTTCGCGAACTCTGCCTTGAGGGTCTTGATCGCTACGCGCTTCTTCAGCTCGATGTGCTCCGCCTCGTACACCGACCCCATGCCGCCGCTGCCAATCATGCGGACGATCTTGTACTGGCCGATCTTCGTACCCGGGAGCAAACCCTGCGTATCAGCTTCGTGCGGCATCGGAGCCTCCGATTTCCTAGAACGGCAGACCGCGAGAAGTCATGAGGCGCCCGCCGTCGATTCTCGGAACTACGCGTTCAATAGGCGTTTTCTCGTAGGCGCGCCGGGGCCCAAGTCGGCCCTTGCGCTCACGGGGGGCTCCAAGGCACTACCCTCCGTCCCGTGAATTCCCCGTCGCGTAGAGGCCTCGTCATCGCGGCGATCCTGCTGTCGATGTTCATGTCGGCGATGGAGGCCACCGTGGTCGCCACCGCGATGCCCACCATCGTGGCCGACCTCCACGGCATCGAGCTCTACGGCTGGGTGGGCTCGATCTACATGCTCGCCTCGACGGTGAGCATCCCCCTGTGGGGCAGCCTCGCCGACCTGCGCGGCCGCAAGCCCGCCATGCTCTGGGGCATGGGGTTCTTTCTCCTGGGCTCGGTGATGAGCGGCGCCTCGCGCACCATGGCCATGCTGGTGCTCTCGCGCGCGGTGCAGGGCATCGGCGCGGGCTCGCTGCAGCCCGTGTCACTCACCATCGTGGGCGACCTCTACACGGTCGAAGAGCGCGGGCGCATCCAAGGGTATTTCGGCGCCCTGTGGGGCGTCGCGGGCATGGCGGGCCCCCTCCTCGGCGGGCTCATCGTGCGGGCCCTCTCGTGGCAGTGGGTGTTCTACATCAACCTCCCCTTCGGGCTCCTCTCGGGCGCCATGCTCGTGGCCTTCTTTCACGAGGCCGCCGACCTCGCGCGCAAGAGCCGCCGCCTCGACCTCGCGGGCGCCGTCACCCTCACCGTGAGCGTCCTGTCGCTCCTCCTCGGCGTCGGGGGCAGCCACCCGTCGCTCACGCTCCCCCTCGCGGCGCTCTCGTTCGGGGCCTTCATCGCCGTCGAGCGGCGCGCGGCGGAGCCCGTGGTGCCCCTGTCGCTCTTCGCGCACCGCACCATCGCCGTGGCCAGCGTGGTGGGCACGCTCATGGGCACCGTGATGATGTCCACGCTGATGTTCCTCCCGCTCTTCATGCAGGCCGCGCGCGGCGCGACGCCCACCGAGGCGGGCACCACGGTCGCGCCGATGCTCCTCGGATGGCCCCTCGCGAGCACCGTGAGCGGGCGCCTCCTGCCCCGCGTGGGCCCCCGCTCGCTCGTGCGCGCGGGCCTCGCGTTCGTGCTCGTGGGCACCCTCGCGGTGTGGCTCCTCGTGGGCGGCCGCGCGTCGGCCAACGCGCTGCGCGTCGCCATGTTCGCCTTCGGCACGGGCATGGGCCTCGCCAACACGGCCCTGCTCATCGCCGTGCAAGAGAGCGTCGGCCAGGCGCAGCGGGGCATCGCCACGGCCACGTCGATGTTCTCGCGCAGCATCGGCGGCGCGGTGAGCGTGGGGGCCCTCGGCGCGCTGCTCGCGCACCGCCTCGCGGGGGTGGTCGACGAGGCGCAGCTCAACGCCATGCTCGGCCCCGCGCGGGGGCGCTCCCTCGACGCGCACGCCGTGGCCGTCATGGCGGGCGCCGTCGAGCGGGCGATGCTCCCGATCTTCGTCGTCATCGCCGCGGTGGGCGCGCTCGCGGCCGCGTGCGGAATGGCCTTTCCCGACGTGAGCCTCTCGCGCCGCGCGGTGGCGCCGCCCCCTGTGGGGGAGTGAGCTCCGCCGCCGTGAGGGCCGCGCGCTACTTCAAAAACTCGCGGTAGAACGCGTCGCGCCACGTGAAGAAGCGGCGGAAGCGCGGGTCTTCGAAGAGCGCCGCGGCGCCCCGGCCCGCGAGCGCGGGCACCGCCAGGTCGCGGCTGTGCGGAAACTTCAGCAAGAGCGTGAGGCCCACCGCCGCCCCGTCGGCCAGGGTGGGCGTATCTCCGAGCAGAAAGGGCGTGCGCTCGAGGCGCTCGGCGAGCTCTGTGAGCATCGTCTCGACGGCGTAGCGCGCGTCGTCCATGCGGCGCCGCGCGCCCGGTAGCATGAGGGCCGCCCGCGACGCGAGCCCGATGCCGCGCGCCGCGCGCAGGCCCGCGCCCTCGACGTGGAGCGCCGCCCGCGCGAGCTCGTCGAAGAGCGCGCGGTCGTGCACCGCGTAGCCGAGGGCCACGGTGACGGCGTGGGCGCCCAGCGTGGCGTCGATGCGGTCTTCGAGGTCGAGCACCGCGCGGCGCTGGCGAATGTCGTCGGGGAGCAGCGGGCGGCGCCCGTCGCGCGCGGGGTAGGCGCGCTCGAGGTGCAGCGCGATGGTGGTCGAGTCGGCGATCACCTGGCCGTCGTGCTCGAGCACGGGCACCTTGCGCTGCCCCGAGAGGCGGTACACCGCGAGCTGCCCGGGGCCCTGGTCGTGGTCGACGAGCTTGTAGTCGAGGCCCTTGAAATCAAGCGTCGCGCGCGCCTTCTCGGAGAAGTGACTCAGCGGAAACCGATGCAGCACGATCGACATGGGCGCGAGGGTCACCCGCCGCCCCGCGCCGCGCAACCGAAGGCCGTGGTTGACGGCGCCGCGCGCATCGGCGACACGAGCGTATGCGGGTGGCACTCGTCGCAACGTGTCTCGTGGCCGCGTGTGAGGTCTCGGGCAACCTCGGCGGCGCGGCCGAAGACGACGCGGCTGCGCCCGACGCGAACACGACCGACGTACCTTCCGCCGATGTCTCTTCGGCCGATGTGGTCGCGTCCGATGTGGCTGCGCGCGATGTGACCGCGTCCGATGTGGCTGCGCGTGATGTGGCTCCCGCGCGCGATGTGGCCCCCGTCGTCGACGCGCCCGCCGCGCCGCCGGGCGATCCGCAGGGGCGCACGCGGGCCCAGGTGTGCGCCCGCTGGGTGGCCGACCGCGCGCTGCGCGCCCGCACGGTGTGGACGGCGGGGCCCTCGCAGTGCGACCCGGGCGCCCTCGCCCCCGAGGCCCACGACGACGCGATGCGCGTGCTCAACGTGTACCGCTGGCTCGCGGGGGAGGCGCCCGCGGGCGTCGACCCGTCGCTCGCCGCGCAGCAGCAGCAGTGCGCCGTGATGATGACGGTCAACGGCTCGCTGAGCCACGCGCCCCCCTCGACGTGGCGCTGCTACTCCGCCGCGGGCGCGTCCGCCGCGGGGTCGTCGAACCTCGCGCTCGGCACCAGCACACCCGCCGCCGCGATGGACCTCTACGCCAACGAGCGCGACCAGCAGCTCGGGCACCGCCGCTGGGTGTTCGCCCCCAACCTCGGCCCCATCTGGGTGGGCGCCACCACCCGCGCGTCGTGCATGCAGACGTTCCGCGCGACGCGCGCCGCGAACGTTCCCCCGGTGGTGGCGTGGCCCAACCCGGGGCCCTCACCGATCGAGGCCTTCGCGGGCGTATGGCACATCCAGAGCGGCGCGCGCGACGTCGCAGGGGCGCGCGTCGAGGTGCGCGACGACGCCACGAGCGCCGTGCTCGCCACCGCGGCCGTGTCAGCCTCGGGCAACTACGGCAGCAGCGCCGCCCTCGCGTGGCGCCCGTCGGGGTGGACGCCCGCCGTCGGCGCCACCTACCGGGTCACCGTCACCCTCGCGGCGGGGGCGCCCTTTGTGTACCGAACGTCGCCCGTTCGCTGTCCGTAGTGTATCGACGAGGCGTGCCGCACGAATCGACGAACCCTCTTCGGTCATCGTAGAGCTGCAATGTCAGCTCTCGTACTCGATGGCGCGGCGGGCTCGCGCGCGGCGCACGTGGTGGTGGTGGGCGCCGGCGTCGGCGGGCTCACCGCGGCGGCCGTGCTCGCCTCGCGCGGCGCGCGGGTCACGGTGCTCGAGCGCGCGGCGCGCGTGGGCGGCAAGATGCGCCAGGTGTCGGTGGCGGGGCGCTCCGTCGACGCGGGGCCCACGGTGCTCACCATGCGCCATGTGTTCGAAGCGGTGTTCGAAGCCGCCGGCGAGCGCCTCGAAGACCACGTCACGCTGCGCGCCTCCGCGGTGATCGCGCGGCACGCGTGGCCCGACGGCGCGCGCCTCGACCTCTTCGCCGACCTCGAGCGCTCCGTCGACGCCATTGGTCGCCTCTCGGGGCCCGTCGACGCGAAGGGCTACCGCGCGTTCTGCGACTACACTGCGAAGATTCACGCCTCCGTCGAGGGGCCCTTCATGCGCGCGCAGCGCCCCACGCTCACGAGCGTGCTGCGCGACCAGGGCGTGCGCGGCATCGCCTCGCTCACGCGCATCGACGCGATGCGCACCGTGTGGCGCTCGCTCGGAGACTTCTTTCGCGACCCGCGGCTGCGCCAGCTCTTCGGCCGCTATGCCACCTACTGCGGGTCGTCGCCGTGGCTCGCGCCCGCCACCCTCAACGTCATCGCCCACGTCGAGCGCGAGGGCGTGTGGACCGTCGACGGCGGCATGTACGCGCTCTCGAAATCTCTCGCCGAACTCGCTGCGCGCAAGGGCGCTACGGTGCGCTGTGAGGCGCCCGTGCGCGAGGTCACCGTGCGGGACGGCCGCGCGAGGGCGGTGGTGCTCGACAGCGGTGAGGTGATCGAGGCCGACGCCGTGGTGGTCAACGCCGACACCGCGGCGCTCTCCGACGGGCGCTTCGGCGCGGGTGCGGCGAAGGCGTGGCGCCGCGAGGCCTCCGAGGGGCGCTCGCTCTCGGCGGTGACGTACTGCATGGCGGTGAAGGCCGAGGGCTTCCCCCTGGTGCGGCACAACGTATTCTTTTCGAGCGATTACGAGCGCGAGTTCGACGACCTCTTCGAACGCGAGGCGCTCCCCGAGGAGCCTACCGTGTACGCGTGCGCTCAAGACCGCGACGACACCGGGAGCGCTCCCGCCGACGGCACTGACCGAATTCTTCTCATCGTGAACGCCCCGGCTCGCGGAGGCCGGAAGCCTTTCACCCCTTCGGAGATCGACGCATGTACGCAACGAACGCGCACCCACCTCACGCGCCTGGGGCTGACCCTCGACTGGAGCCCCGAGCGCTTCGTGACGACGACGCCCGATCACTTCGAGGCGATGTTTCCGAGCACGGGGGGAGCCCTGTACGGCCCGCCGTCGCACGGGTGGAGGTCGCCGATGTACCGGGCGCCGGCGCGCTCCAACGTGCCGGGGATCTTCCTCGCGGGGGGGAGCGCGCACCCCGGGGCGGGCGTGCCGATGGTGGCGCGGAGCGGGTTGCTCGCGGCGGAGAGCGTCCTCGACTCCCTCGCTTCGACCGCGCGGTAACGCCTCGCGGGTACGCCTGGTGGTACGTCGACGCCATGAGCGACGACGGCCGCTACGCCATCTCGCTCATCGCCATGTTGGGCTCGGTGTTCTCGCCGTTCTATGCGCGCGCGC
>CANMAT010000218.1 GCA_947494865.1 Deltaproteobacteria bacterium | reverse complement strand
CCCCTCACGGCCGATCAGGCCGCGGTCGTCGCGGGCGCGCTCGACGGGGCGCGCACCGGCCGCCCCGCGGGCGGCGCCACGGGCGGCGGGCATCACCGCCACCACTGGCACTGAGCCTATTTGTTCGGGCGTTAGAAGTGCACCACGTCGATGAGCACGGCGCACGCGAGGCCCAGGGGCTTCCATTTCGGGGGCACGTCGATCGCGAAGGTTACCGAGAAGTTGTCGGCGTCGGTAAACGCCTCGGTGATAAGCCCCGACCACTGCTTCTGCACCGTGGCGACGCGCGCCTCGCCCGCCATCACTTCGAAGGTCCACGGGCGAAAGAAGGGGCCGTGAATCTCTCCGAGGAGCCCGCCCGTCGCGCCGAAGATCTCGTAGCGCGTGGCGAAGAAGGTCCACCGCCGCGCGATGCGCGCGATAAGGTTGCCATCGGGGTCGCACACCTCGAGCTCGGGGAGAAACCATCGAAAGGGCCGCCGGAGCTTCATCGCCACGGTGCCGCGGCGCGTGTCTTCGACGTACGACTCGAAGGGCCGCCACGGGCCGAGAAACAGCCGCGTGAAGAGCTCGGCGAAGCCCGCCGACTGCTCCTGCACCACGAAGGCCGCGCCCCCTCCGTCGGCGAGCACGGTGTACTGGTTGGCCTGTTCGAAGCCCGTGAGCGCCTCGAGCCAGCTCCGCCGCTGCTTCACCGTGAGTCGGTTGTAGTCCGCGAAGCGCGTCGCCACGAGATCGAGCGCGGCCTCGCCGGTGCGCGCGAGCGTCGAGGCGCCCGTTGGAGCCGCCGCGGTGTGGCCCACGCGCGACGCCGCCGCGAGCTCGCGCATCGGGCGCAGGTCTGCGAGCGACGAGAGCACGCCCTGACACATCGGACACGTGGCGACCTTCACGGTGCTCCCGAGCGCGTAGGGCATCTCGGCGAGCGTCGCGCCGACGCAGCGCGGGCACGCGAGGTCGGTGCCCTGCGAGAGTTCCTGCGCGGCGTCGAGCGCGGGGAGGTCGTCGCGGGTGCCCACCATGCGGGCGAGCTCGCCGCGGTCGAACCACACGGCGCGGCAGGCGCCGCAGGTGTCGACGACGAGGCCCTCCTCGGTGTTGAAGGGGCCGAGCGCGGCGCTGCATCGGGGGCACTTCATCGGAGCATCGGAGGGTATCAGAGCGCCGTCTGCCCGGTCTTGCCCGGTTGTGTCCTTGGCCCGATGCGCGCGGCGCAACATGGTTCCTCGCATGCGTAACGCCGACCTGTTCGATGTCACCGCCCGCGCCGAGCGCCTCATCGCCGCGGTGCCCGACGCCCTCTCGCCCGCCGAGTGCGCGCGCCTCATCCGCGAGGCAGAGGCCGTGGGCTTCGACGAGGCCCCCATCACCGTGGGCCCCAACACGTTTCTCATGGCCACCGAGGTGCGCAACAACACCCGCGTGATGCGCGACGACCCCGCCCTCGCGGCGCTCCTCTGGGAGCGCGTGGCGGCGGCGCTCCCGCCGACCCTCCCCGGCGGATGGAGCGCCATCGGCCTCAACGAGCGCCTGCGCTGGTACCGCTACGAACCCGGACAGTACTTTCGCTGGCACCACGACGGCGCGTACTTCGCCAACGCCGCGCGCCGGAGCTTCTTCACCGTGATGTTCTACCTGAACGACGACTTCACGGGCGGCGTCACCGAGTTCGACGACGGCACCGTGATCACCCCGCGCCGCGGCGACGCGCTGCTGTTCTGGCACCCGCTGCGACACCAGGGGGCCACGGTGCGCACGGGCGTGAAGCACGTGCTCCGCACCGACGCGATGTACCGCCGCGCGTAGCGCTCAATTGTAGCGGTCGAACACCGTGCGAAGGAGCGCGCGCTGCGCCGCCGTCCATGTGTAGAAGCCGTAGAGGGTGTTGCTCACGAGGCCGTTGCGCCCCACGAGCCACGCGCGCACCTGCGAGCGCAGCGCGCTCTTCATGGCGCAGCCCACGTAGATGGCGTGAATGTGCGGCGCCTCGCTCGACGGCCACCCGTCGTGGCCGGGCCAGCGGTACCACGCCGCGAAGCCCTGGTTGGCGAGGCGCCCGAGCAGCGTGCGAATGTCGGCGCTCGAGAGCCCCCGCGTGCTGATGTCGGTCGCCGCGGAGTACTGCGCGCCGCCCGCGCGACCGTCGGGGCCGTGCGTGCCCGCCGAGGCCGTCGCATAGCCGATCGTCTGCGTGATGCGCGCCGCGGGGACGCCCGCGCAGCGCAGGTGATCCGACGCGTCGGGGTGCAGCCCCCAGTGCAAGAGCGGCCGCCGCCCGCACGTGGGGAGCCGCGTAGGCGTGGGCGGAGGCGCCGCCGCGCAGTCGTCGTGGGTGCCCGACGGCTGCGCAACGCACCCGTGCGCGCACACGTCGGTCTGCACCGCGCCCGCGACGCAGCGCTGCCGCGCGCTGCGGTTGGTGGTGCACGTCCAGAGGGCCGACTGCCCCGACGCCGAGCCCGTGCAGCGCGGAGGAGGCGGCGGTGGCGGTGGTGGCGGTGGCGGAGGAGGTGGTGGCGGCGGAGGCGGAGGAGGCGGAGGTGGCGGCGCGGCGTCGCGGACAGCGGGCGTCACGTCGGGCGCGCTCACCGCGGCATCTTCGTCGGGCCCCGCGTCGTCGTCGTCGATGGTGGGCAGCAGCGGAACGTCGGCGTCGTCGGGCAGGTCGGCGTCGTCGGGCAGCGACGGGTGCGCGAGGTCTTCGGGGTCGCCCACGTCGACGATCTCGCCCGCACACCCAGAGGTCGCGACGAGGAGCCCCACCACCACCCAACGGAGCGACTTCATCGCCGCGAGCATAGTCGCGCTTTGTGCCCCTACGACACCTTCGAAGCGCGCTATTTCGTGGGTGATTTCATGGTCATGGGAGTGACCATTGACGCAGGCGTGGGCGCCCACCGATAGTGCCAACCATCGCGGTGTTTTTCACCGCAGAGGGGCCTACGCGGCGCACCAGCATGAGCCACGTCTTTTCGATCGATGCGAGCGCGCTCCCGCACTCGGCGCAGGTGATGGCGTTCCGCGGCCACGAGGCCCTTTCGAAGCCCTACCGCTTCGAAGTGTTCGTGCTCGTCGACCGCGCGTCGAGCCTCGAGTTCGACATGGAGGCCGCCCTCGGCCAGCGCGCCTCGCTGCGCCTTCACCGCGACGACGGCTCGGTGCACCAGACCTTTCACGGCGTACTCGACGCGATCGAGCTCGTGCACGAGCTCCCCGGCGACGCCCTCTACCGCCTCGAGCTCGCGCCCAAACTGTGGGGTCTCTCGCTCTCGCACCACAACCGCGTCTTCGTCGGCAAGACCGTGCCCGAGGTGCTCGAGGCCGTGCTGCGCATGGGGGGCCTCCACGGCGAGGCCGACCTCGCGAAGCGCCTCGAGCGCACGTACCGCCCCGTCGATCACATCTGCCAGTACAACGAGAGCGACCTCGCCTTTGTGTCACGGTGGATGGAGCGCGAGGGCATCTACTACTACTTCGAACACAACGACGCGCAGGAGCGCCTCGTGCTCACCGACACGAAGGCCCTCCACGAGCCCCTCGGGCGCGCGCCGGTGCGCTTCGTCGCGGGCGCCGCGCGCGACCACACCGCCGCCGTCGAGGCGCTCACAAGCTTCACGTGTCAGCGCAGCGCGCTCCCGAGCAGCGTGCAGGTGCGCGACCACGACTACCTGCACCCCGACCTCGACGTGTCGGGCTCGCAGCCCGTCGCCCCCGGCTTCGCGGGCGAAATGAACTACCACGGCGACAACTTCGCCACCCCCGCCGAGGGCCGCCGCCTCGCCGCCCTGCGCGCCGAGGAGCAGCTCGCCCGCCGCGTGCGCTACCACGGCGCGGGCCGCGCCTTCGAGCTCCGCGCGGGCTACCTCTTCGACCTCGACGACCACCCGCGCCCGGCCTTCAACGCGCGCTACCTCGTCACCGCCATCACCCACGAGGGCAACCTCCTCGCGGGCGCCCCCGAGGTGCGCGCCCTCGTGCACTTCGACCACGATGACGTGTACCGCGTGTCGCTCGACGCCATCCCCGCCGCGGTGCAGTACCGCGCGCCGCGGAGCTCCCCCTCGCCGCGCATCTACGGCACCGAGCTCGCGCGCGTGTGCGGCGCCGGCGAGAGCAACTACGCCCAGATCGACGAGCACGGGCGCTACAAGGTCAAGATTCACTTCGACGAGGGCACCGAGCGCGGCGGCCGCGCGTCGACGTGGGTGCGCATGCTGCAGCCGCACGGCGGGAGCCCCGAGGGCTTTCACTTTCCGCTGCGCAAGGGCACCGAGGTGCTGCTGGTGTTCCTCGGCGGCGACCCCGACCGCCCGGTGATCTCCGGCGTGGTGCCCGACGCGCACACGCCGTCGCCGGTCACGCGCGGCAACAGCACCTTCAACGTGATTCACACCGGCGGCGACAACCGCCTCGAGATGCAAGACTCGGCCGGCGCGCAGCACGTCGACCTGTCTTCGCCCACGCAGAACTCGCACCTGCACCTCGGCGCCGCGGGCCAGCGCACGCACAACTTCGCCCTCTCGACCGACGGCGAGGGGCTCGTGCACACGGGCTCCAACCTCGACGTCACCGTCGACGGCAACAAGACCGAGCACGTCGTGGGCGACGTGACCGAGAGCTACGACAGCAATCAAACCCTTCAAATCGGGGTGAACTTCGACGAGACCTACGGCGCCAACAACACCATCTCCGTGGGCGGCAACCAGGAGGTCACCGTGCAGGGCGACCGCGCCCTCAAGGTGATGGGCGACCAGAAGGTGCAGGTGCTCGGCGACGAGAGCTACACCGTGCTCGGCGACAAGAGCCTCGGCGTAACGGGCAGCCGCTCGGCCTCGGTGACGGGCGCCGACAGCCTCACGGTGATGGCCTCGCAGACGCAGACCGTGCTGGCCGCGCAGAGCACCACCGTGCTCGGGGGCCAGGCGCTCTCCGTGGTGGGCGGGCGCACCGTGTCGGTCACCGGCGACCAGTCGGCGATGGTCACCGGCGCGAAGTCTTCGATGGTGGGCGCCGACGAGAGCTCGCTCGTGCTGGGGAGCCGCAGCGCGGTCATCGTGGGCACCGACGACACCACCGTGATGGGGCCCAAGTCGCACTTTCACTCGGCCGACGCGCTCGACGTGACGTACGGCGCCACCATGGAGGTGTTCGCGGGCATCAAGGTCGGCCTCAAGGTGGGCGTGTGCTGCGATTTCGACCTCTCGGTGGGCATCGACGCGGCGCCGTTTCGCAAAAAAGACGAGGCCGTGAGCATCAGCAACATCGCCGTCTCGATCGAGCTCAACGCCCCGCGCATCATGACGTGCGCGATCGTCATCATCGCCTGAGCGACGCGCCGTGAAGGTCATCAAGCCCCAGGGGCTCGGGGCGCTCAGCCGGGTGTTCGAAAACGGCGACGACACCTGGCTCGCGCTCACCGCCCTGGTCTTCTTCGCCACCGACGACGCGCGGCTCTTGAGCGAGGCCGCCCTGTGGACCTTCGCGCCCGGCGAGCTCGGCCGCGACGCCGCCCTCGACGCCGCGATGCCCAAGTCGCGCGGCGAGGTGCTCGTCTGCGCGAAGGCCTATCCGCGCACGCCCCCGCAGGCGGCGTGCACCGTGCGCGTGCGGTTGGGGTCCGTCGACAAGCGCCTCCTCGTGGTGGGCGACCGCGCGTGGCGCGGCGACACCATGACGGCCCCGGAGCCCTTCGCCGAGATGCCCCTCACCTGGGAGCGCGCCTTCGGCGGCGCGGGCTTCGCGCCCAACCCCCTCGGCCGGGGCGTCGCCCCGGTGCGCGCGGGCGACGCCTCGCACCACGCGCTCCCCAACGTGGAGCACCCGCAGCAGCGCGTCGCGAGCCCCGCCGACCGCCCCGCCCCCGCGGGCTTCGGGCCGCTCGATTTCTCGTGGCCGCAGCGGTTTTCGAAGGTCGGCACCTACGACGCGCGGTGGCTCCGCGAGCGCTACCCGGGCTTCGCCGAAGACATCGACTGGACGCTCTTCAACGCCGCCCCCGACGACCAGTGGATCGACGGGTTCTTCACCGGCGACGAGCCCTTCACCGTCGAGAACCTGCACCCCACGAAGCCCGTGCTCGAGGGCCGCCTCCCGGGCGTGCGCGCGCGCGCCTTCGCCACGCTGCGCCTCACCGACGCCGAGGGAGTCCGTCGCACCGAGCTGCGCGAGGTGCCCATGCGCGCCGACACCGTGTGGCTCTTTCCTCACGCCGAGCGCGGTGTGCTCCTCTTTCGCGGCGTGGTGAAGATCGCCGACGACGACGCCGACGACGTGCTCCACCTCGTGATGGCCTGCGAGCGATTGGAAGACCCGCCGCGGCCCTTCGCACACTACGAGACCGTGCTCGCGCAGCGCCTCGACCGCGAGCGCGCGCACCTCTACGTGCTCCGCGACGACGACCTCATGCCGCCGCCGCGCGAGGGCGCAGCGCCCGCCGACCCGCGCGACCGCTCCGACATGGAGACCCTCCTCGCGCGCGAGGGGCTCATGCAGAAGAACCTCCGCCGCAGGGCCGAGCGCGAGCTCGAGGCCGCGCGCGCGAAGGTGAT
>CANMAT010000217.1 GCA_947494865.1 Deltaproteobacteria bacterium | reverse complement strand
TCGGGGGAAATCTCGCGGCGGCCCCGACCCTCACGCTCACCACGACGGTGCTCGGTCGCGCCCCCGCAGGGGTCCTCACCCGCGGCGGCGCTCGCCCGGGTGATGTCGTCGCGGTCTCCGGCCCGCTCGGAGCGGCGGCGCTCGGCCTCCGCGCGCTCCTCGCGGGACGGGGCGACGACGCGGGCTTCGCGCCGTTTGTGGCCCGTTGGCGGACGCCGCGGGCCCGCGTCGACCTCGGACGCGCGATCGCGTCGCGGGCCCACGCGGCGATCGATGTCTCCGATGGGCTCGCGCAGGATGCGGGTCACCTCGCAGCGGCGTCTGCGTGCGCAATCAGGCTCGATGCGGAGCGCCTGCCGATGCTGGTCGGCCAACGTGAGCGGGCGGCGGAGCTGGGCCTCGACGCGGTCGAGCTCGCGCTCACTGGCGGCGAAGACTACGAGCTCCTGTCTACCGGGCCGCGCGCGGCGTTCGGGCCAGAATGGACGGTGATCGGTGAGGTGTTGGGAGGCGTTGGGGTGACGGTGTGCGAAGCGGGGGTGGCACGGTCCATCGGCGACGGATGGGACCACTTTCGACCGGAGCGGTCGGGAGCGGTCACCGATCGCTGACGGTGATGCCCCAGCCCTTGAGCTTGCGAATGAGGTCTTTGCGCGGGAGGCCAGTCTCGCGGCACAGATCATTGAGGTTGCCGTTGAGGCGGGTGTACCCGTTGGTGACCCAGTCGCGCTCGAAGTACTCCACGAGGCGATCGCGCGCGACGGTAGGGTCGGGGGGCTTGGGTCGCGCGTTGAGGGGCATCACGAGCGCGGCGCGGGCGCGGGCTGCGCCCTTCTGCGGCAGAACCGGCGCCGGCGCCTCGGTCTGGAGGGCGCGCGCGACGAGTTGGCGAAGCTCACGCGCATTGCCCGGGTACTCGCGTGCGACCATGCGATCCATGTCGCCCGGACGAAACACGGGCTCAGCTCCGCAGATTTCGCGAGCGAACTGACGGACCAGCATCGGGATGTCTTCGATGCGCGCCCGAAGCGGCGGCACCTGCACGCGCACAGCGGCGACGTGCGCGACGAGCTCTTTGCGAATGCGCCCTTCGGCGGCGGCCTGACGAAGATCGGACGAGGCCGACGCGATGATGCGCGCATCGAGTACGCCCTCCTCGCGACGCTCGTAAAGGTTGAGGAGGGCGTTCGCCTCCGCGCTCGTGGCCTCGTCGACACGCTCGAGAAGGAGCGTGAATGTGTCGCTGCGCTGGCTGATCGAGGTGATCGTAGGGCGCTCACCCGGCGGCAGGCGAAAGTCGATGACCGCCATCGGCGAAGCGGCGAAGCGCGAGCTTGCGTGGATGGCCTTTGCGAGGAGCGTGCGCCCTGTGCCCGGCTCGCCTTCGAGCAGGATGGGCGCGTCGGACGGGGCGAGTCGCTCGAGCAGCGCGAAGAGCTGACGCATCGGGAGAGACTGGCCAAGTACAGGCCCGAACGAGTTGCGATCGCTTGGAGCGACGGGCACAACCATGTCGCCGCTGAGAAGCTGCAGCGTACTCCGCCCGATGCCGAGCTCGGTGCCCACAGGCACAACGCCGAGGTTGAGCTTGCTCGCCCCCACGAAGGTGCCCGAGTCGCTCCCCAGGTCGCGCACCCGGATGCCGCCGGCGACCAGCGCAATCTCGAGGTGATACTTGCTGACGTGCGGGTCGCGGAGAATGAGGTCGTTGTCGGTATGCGTGCCCACGAGAAGCGTACCTGCTTCGAGAAGCGCTTCGCGCCCCCGGTCGGGGCCGCTCGTGACCCGCACCCTGACACGCCGCACGACGAGGGCTCCCGTCGCGTCGGTCACGAGTACGCCGGTCAGCGGCGTGATGCGCACAGGCCCGACAGCGCGGGCGCGCGCCGCGAGCCGCCCCGGCGGCAACGCGCTCGGATCGTCCATGATCTCGGCGAGTTCCTGATGAACCACCTTCACGACGCACCCTCCGTGGGAGTCGACGGCCAACGTCCCTGTTTTCGGTTCATGTAACGGCTTACGGCGTGCGAGCGACAGTCAGGCTCGAACGACGCGGTGTCTCCAACCAGCCGTCGTCTAGCATAGCGCTGGGGTCTGTTTGTCGCCACGAGATCCTTCCAACCGAGATCAGCGCGTGAAATATGGACACTCGCGCCAACCGCGACGATGCGCAACCCTCGTGCCAGCCTCAGCGCATGCCCGAGGCCCGTGCCGTAACGCGCGTTGACAATGCGCCTCGGCACGGATACGCGGCAGCAATCCCTCCTACGCAGAAGCGACGGCCAGCCATGGCGCACGACGACCACGACCACGACCACGACCACGGCCACGCCCCGCACACCCACGACGCGGATGTCACAGCCAGTCACCCGCTCCCGCATGGTGCGGGCGTCGGACGCGTGCTCCATGTCGACTGTTTCAGCGGCGTAGCAGGTGACATGCTCGTCGCCGCGCTGCTCGACCTCGGCGTGCCGCGCGAGCCGATCGACCGGGCGCTCGCGGCGCTGCCCGTGGGTGGCTACAAGCTCGAGGTGACGACACGCGTGCAGAGCGGCATCGTCGCGAAGCGCTTCATCGTGCGGGTCGAGGGCCCGCAACCCGACCGGCGCTTCCGCGACGTGCGCGCGATGCTCGAGGCTGCACCCCTCCTCGACGGGGTTCGCGCACGCGCCCTCGCGACCTTCACCGTGCTCTCTGAGGCCGAGGGCCGCGTGCACCGGATGCCGCCCGCGGACGTCCACTTTCACGAGGTCGGCGCGGTCGACGCGATTGTCGATGTGGTGGCGACGAGCGCGGCCCTCGAATGGCTCGGCGCGCGGATGACGTGCGCCCCACTGCCGATGGGCCGCGGGTTCATTCGCGCGGCGCATGGGATCCTGCCCGTGCCAGCGCCTGCGGTGGTCGAGATCCTCAGGGGCGCGCCGACGATCGACGCGGCCGTCGACGCCGAGCTCGTCACCCCCACCGGCGCGAGCCTCGTTCGGTCGAACGCGCGCGAGTGGACGCGCTGGCCCTCGATGAGACCCGTGGCAACGGGCTTCGGCGCGGGAACGCGGTCCTTCGCGGACCGCCCCAACCTGCTCCGGCTGGTGCTCGGCGACGCGATCGGCGCCACGGACGATCAGGGTCAGGGCACGCACGTGGTGATGGAGACCAACGTCGACGACGCCTCGGGGCAGCTCGCGTCGCACGTCGCCGAGACGCTCCTGCGCGAGGGCGCGCTCGACGCCTGGACTGCCCCCATCGGGATGAAGAAGGGCCGCCCCGGCGTTATGATTTCGGCGCTCACGCACCGTTCCGATCACGAGCGCATCGGTCGCGTTTTGCTCACCGAGAGCAGCGCGCTCGGCCTTCGCTGGCGCGCCGTCGACCGCACCGAGCGCCCGCGCCACACCGACACCGTCGAGACGCGCTACGGCGCCGTGCCTGTAAAGGTCGCTGACGGCGACGACATGGCCCCGATGGCCCAACCCGAGTTCGACGTGTGCCGCGAGCTCGCGCGCGGCGCAGGAGTGCCCGTACGCGTCGTGCACGCCGCCGCGCTCGCGGCGTGGTGGTCGGCGCGCACGTAGCCTTCTGGGGCACCAGCCGCGGGAGACAGCGCGGCCGCCGTCATTGCGAGTGCGGGCGCGATCAGGATATGGTCGCGCAAGACGATGAGCGTACGCTCGCCCCACATTCTCTTGGCCGATGTCGATGCCTCGATGCGCGATGTCCTGGAGGCGATGCTCCGTCGAGGTGGCTTCGTTTTCGATGTCGCGCACGACGGGTCCGGCGACACGGGCGAGCCGGCCGTCGTGCTCATCTCCGTGAGCGAGCCGACCGCCGTCGGGCTCGAGCCCGTGCGGCGCGTGCGAGCGGCGCCGTCGTCGTGCGGCGCTTCCATCATTGTGGTGGTGTCTTCGCGAGACGACGGTCTCGTCGAGCGCGCCCTCGCGGCTGGGGCCGACGATTTTGTGTGCGCACCCGTATGGGAGCCGGAATTGCTCGCGCGCGTGCGTGGCCAGCTTCGATTGCGGGCGTCGCTGCATGAGCTCGCCCGCAAAGAGCGCGACGCGCGGGTGATGGTCGAGATCACGCAAGCGTTGACCTCGAGCCTCGACTTTCGCGAGATTCTGGCGACCGTGGTCGGACGCATCGCCGAGGTGATGCGCGTCGAGCGCTGCTCGATCGTGGTGGCCCACGAGGCCGGAGACGTCGGCTACGTGCTCGTGGCGAGCGACGACGCAGGCGTTCGCGATCTGCCGATCGAGCTCGAGCGTTACCCCGAGATTCAGCGCGTGCTGCAGACTCGACGGCCGCTCACGATCGAAGACGCGACGTCGCACCCGATGTTCTGGGAGGTACGCGCACACGTATCGACCACGCGCTACCCGATGCTCACACTTATCCCCATCGGCTCGGAGGAGCGCGCGGTGGGCGTGCTGTTTCTCCGCGCGTCGGAGGCCCGCGGCAGCCTCGACGAGCGCGAGGTGTCGCTGTGTCAGGTCGTCGCCAACGCCACGGCCATCGCGATTCGAAACGCGCGCGTGGTGCAGAAGCTCCGCGACGAGCGCCTCGCGGTCTCGTCGGCGCACATCGAGGCCGAGCAGCGCGTTCGCACGCTGGAGCGATACGCCGACCTCTTCCAATCGTCGGCCGATGGCATGGCCGTGATCGACCACACCGGGCACGTGATCTTCGCGAACCCGAAGGTCTCCGAGATCACCGGCTACACCGACGAGGAGGTGCGGAATGGCAACCTGTTGCTCGCCATCGCACGACAAGACCGCGGGCGCGTGAGCGTCCTGCGCGAGGGCTTTCGCCGCGGGGAGTTTCCCGCTGGCGTCGACCTGCGGATCCGTCGGCGCGACGGGGGCGAACGCGTCGTTTCGATCGCGACGTCAGCGCTGCTCCGAGACCAGAGCGCCGTGCTCGTGACACTCCGAGACGTGACCGACGAGCGGGCGACCGCGAGCGAGTTGGCGCGCACCAAGGAGTTTCTCTCGTCGCTCATCGAGAGCTCGCCTGATGCGATCGTCGCCTCGCGCCTCGACGGCACCATTCTGCTCTTCAACTCTGCCGCTGAGCGCATCCTGGGTTATCCCCGGGAAATCGTGGTAGGCGCCGGCTCCGTCGAGATGCTGTACCCGCCCGGCGCGGCGCGAGAGATCATGCGGCGCATTCGCACGGCGCCCGAGTCGCGCATCGCGAGCCTGCGCGCGGAGGTGCTGTCGCGGAGCGGCGAGCGGATCCCCGTACTCCTCTCGGCCGCGCTCGTGTCGGAGAATGGCGCCGCGGTGGCGAGCGTGGGGGTGTTCTCAGACATTCGCGAGCGCATCCTCCTCGAAGAGCGCCTCGCGCAGTTTCAGCAGCGCGTCGCTCTGAGTGAGAAGCAGGTGATTGCCGCAGAGCTGGCCGGGGCCGCCGCACATGAGCTCAATCAGCCGCTCACAGCGATTCAAGGGTACGCCGAGCTGTTGCAGCGAAAGGCAGACGCTGACTCCGCGATCGGTCGAGGCGCCGGGGTGATTCTGCGAGAGTCCGAACGCATGGCAGAGATCGTGCGCAAGATCGGCAAGATCGCGCGCTACGAGACCAAGCAGTACGTGGGTGGTACGAGCATTCTCGACCTCGACCGCGCGGCGGGCAGCGACTCGCGCCCGCCCGAGGAGTTGAAGTGACAACGCGTCATGGCCCCACGCAACCACACACATCCGCGCACGAGGTCGATGAAGGCGCCGACGCGCGCCCGCGGCGAGGGCGCGTGTCGAGCGCGCGCATCGCGGTGAGTCCTCCGCATCGCGATGCGTCGGCGACCGCGAGCGACCGGCTCCTTGGGATACTGTCGCGCGCCCTGACGCGCTCGGCCGAGGCCCCGACCGACGGCGCGATCGTATCGGCCCACCTCGACGCTCTCGTCGAGGCCCTCCCCGACCGCGCGGTGGCCGTGCGCGTGGTGAACCCGGGCACCCGGGCGGTTGAGGTCGCACGCTCCAACGCAGGGTTCGTAGGGGGCGCCGACCTCGTGCTTCGCCTGCAGCCCGACGGCCGCAAGTGCGCCCTCGAGGGCGGCGCTCTCGGGTTCGACGTCGCCGTCGAGGTGCACGGCGAGCTCCTCGGCGCGGTCACGGTCGAGGCGTCCGCGGCGTCGAGCAAGCCGTCGGACGTCGACCACGCGTTTGCGCGCGACCGCGCGGTGGCGTCGCACGTCGCACGTCAGCTCTCGGCCTTGCTGGCCGTAGGACGAGAGCGTCGGGCGCGCGGTGCCGAGAACCCGCGGCGGATGATCCCCCTCACACCGGTGGCGACGGTGGGCTTTGGCAACGAGCTCCGCGCGCTCTTCGACGGCACGCGGGAGTTCATCGCTCTGCTCGACCGGACGGGCACGGTGCGCACGGGCAACTCGGCGATGGCCGAGGCGCTCGCGTGCACACCCGATCGCCTCGCGGGCCGCTCGTTCATCGACCTCGTAGAGCCCGGAGACCGTCGCCGCCTCGGGGGTTGCTTCTGGTCGGCCCTGCGGGGTCAGGCTTCGCAGATCGAGGTGTCATTCACCCCCCTCGGCGTCGAAGAGAACCG
>CANMAT010000216.1 GCA_947494865.1 Deltaproteobacteria bacterium | reverse complement strand
CCCGCGCGCGCCCGCAGGACGGCGAGGCCCGCGAGGGCGGCGAGGGCGCATCCCCCGGCGGCGAGGGCCGCCTGACGGGGGCGGTGGTCGCGCATCCACCGGGCGCCGAGCGCGAAGCCCCCGACGGCCGCGAGCCCGACGCCCGCCGACGCCACGAGCAGGATCGCCGAGGGGAGCCGCGCGCCCGCGACGGCGTAGCCGAGCATCCAGTCGGTGTGACGCGCGAGGAGGTAGAACGCCGCGGGCGCGGCCACGAGGGCCTCGTGGAGGCACAGCGCCGCGAAGCTCTGCAGGGCGAAGGCCGCGCGCGGCGAGGCCCGCAGCTCGCGCGCCGCCGCGAGCGACAGCGCGAAGCCCGCGGCGATGTTGACCAGGAGGAGCGCCGCGAGGGGCATCGGGGGTGCGCTACTTCGTGTGATCGAGGCCGAGCACGTCGGCCATGGTGTACACGCCCGCGGGGCGCCCGACGACCCAGCGCGCGGCGCGCAGCGCGCCCGATGCGAAGACCGCGCGGCTCGTGGCCCGGTGCGTGAGCTCGATGCGCTCGCCGTCGCCGGCGAGGATGACCGTGTGGTCGCCCACGATGTCTCCGCCGCGGACGGCGTGCATGCCCACCTCGCGCGCGCCGCGCCGGGCGGTGTTGCCGTGGCGGCCGTGCGTGAGGTCGTCGGCGGTGAGGTCGCGGGCGCGCATGGCCACCTCGGCGAGGCGCAGCGCGGTGCCCGAGGGCGCGTCTTTTTTCTCGCGGTGGTGGGCCTCGACGATCTCGATGTCGAAGTCACCGCCGAGGAGGCGCAGCGTCTCGCCGAGAATGTGCGCGAGCACCTGCACGCCGAGCGACATGTTGGGCGCGGCCACCACGGCGATGCGCTTCGAAGCCTCGTCGATGGCGGCCTTCGCGTCGTCGCCGAGGCCCGTGGTGCCCACCACGCACGCGACGCCGAGCTCGGCCGCCGAGCGCAGCACGTTGGCGGTGGCCGTGGGGGAAGAGAAATCGATCACGACCTGGGCGTGGGCGAGGGCCGAGCGCGCGTCGGCGGTGAGGCGCACGCCCGTGGGGCGGCCCACGAGGGCGCCCACGTCGGTGCCGAGCTCGGGGCAGCGGGGGTGTTCGAGCGCGCCCAGGAGGCGCACGTCGTTGGCGGTGAGCACCTGCTCGACGAGGAGCCGACCCATGCGCCCGGAGGCGCCCGCGATGGCGAGGGCGGTGACGTGCGGAGGCGTAGAGGGGGTGGCCACGGCTACACGCTCACCCCGGCCTCGCGGAGCGCCGCGAGGACCTTCTGCACGGTGGCCTCGGCGGGCCACGCGAGGGGCAGGCGCACCTCGGGGCAGATGCGCCCCATGAGGGCCAGGGCGACCTTGACGGGCCCGGGGTTGGTCTCGACGAACATGGCGTCGTAGAAGGGGAGGAGGGCCATCTGGCGGGCGCGCGCGTCGGCGAGGTCGCCGCGGAGCATCGCGCGGCACACGCCCGAGACGGCGCCGGGGAGGGCGTTGCTGGCCACGGAGATCACGCCGCGGGCGCCGCAGGCCATCATGCCCAGGGTGAGCGCGTCGTCGCCGGAGAAGACCGTGATGCGGTCGCCGAGGAGCGAGAGCACCTGCTGGGCGCGGAGGATGTTGCCGGTGGCCTCCTTGAGGCCCACCACGCGGGGGCACTCGCGGGCGATCTCGACGACCGTCTCGGCGAGCAGGTCGGCGGAGCCGCGCGAGGGCACGTTGTAGAGCACCAGCGGCAGGCTCGTGGCGTCGTGGACGGCCTTCACGTGCGCGGCGAGGCCGCGCTGCGTGGGCTTGTTGTAGTAGGGCATCACGATCATCGCGGCGTCGGCGCCGAGGTCTTGCGCGGCGCGGGTGCGAGCGATCGTGTCGGCGGTGCTGTTGCTGCCGGTGCCGGCGAGCACAGGGACGCGGCCCTTGGCCACGCGCACGGTGGTGGCGATGACGTCGCGGGCCTCGGCGGCGGTGAGGGTCGGCGACTCGCCGGTGGTGCCTACGGGCACGAGGCCCGCGATGCCGTCAGAGATCTGAAACTCGACGAGCGATGCGAGCGCGGCGAGGTCGACCTCACCGTGGCGGAGCGGCGTAACGAGCGCGGTGAACGCGCCTTCGAGCGTGACAGTCATGAAGGGTCTCCAGCGAGGAACCAGTCGAGATCGACGTGGGCGAAGGCATTGTCGCGCGCTTCGAGGTCGGCGATCCAGCGCGGATCGACGTCGCCCGCGCGGAGCGAGGCCGCGAGGCGCGCGAAGCGTGCGAGGTGGGCGTCGAAGCGTGCGCGCGCGTAGTGCGGCGCCGCACCGGTGCGAATGAGAAACGGATAGTCGGAGGCTGTGAGGAGCAGGAGCTCGCGCGCGGCCTGTCGCGCGGCGCGGCCCGCGAGGCCGCCGGCGCTGCGGTGCGCGCGGGCGAGGGACACCATCTCGGTGCAGGCGTGGTCGACGTGGCGGAGCATCCACGCGTTGGAGGGGTGCAGCCACACGCGGGCGTAGCCGCCGTCGCCCCAGGTGCTCTCTTCGGGCGTGACGGCGTCGTGGGTGGGCCACCGCGAGAGGTACTCGGCGGGTGTGACGGGCGACACCGACGGCGTGCGCGCGAGCGCGCGAAACACGTCTTCGAGGAAGTGAACGCCCTCGAACCACCAGTGGCCGAAGAGCTCGCAGTCGTAGGGGGCGACCACGACGGGGGGCGCTCCCTCGACGCGCGGCGCGAGCCACGCGAGGTGTGCGGCGCGGGCGGCGACGAAGTGCTCGGCGTGGGCGCGGGCGCGGGCGCGGGCCTTCGCGGGCTCGTAGGGGAGCTTGTCGTTGCCGGGCCCGGTGACGCGGTGATACTTGAAGCCCGTAGGCTGCCGCGAGCCGTCGGCGGCGACGAACTCGGCCACCGCCGCGGGGTCGCCGTCGTAGCCGAGGTCGCGGTGAAACTCGAGGTACGCCGGGTCGCCGGGGTAGCCCTCGCCGCGGCTCCACACCTGGCGCCCCGAGGCCACGTCGCGGCCGAAGCACGCGACGCCCGCGGGGGTGACCACGGGCGCCGCGCCGGGCGCGTGGGGCCGCCGGTCGGCGTAGAGGAGCGCGTGCGTCTCGAGGGCGGTGCAGGCCACGCCGTGGCGGGCGAGCACGGCGTCGAGGCCGCGCGCGTAGCCGCACTCGGGGAGCCAGAAGCCCGCGGGCGTGAGGCCCGTGGCGCGGCGAAAGGCGTCGAGGCCCGCGGCGACCTGCGCGTTCACCACGCCGGGGTGGTGCGCGAGCGAGGGGAGAAACGCGTGGGTGGCGGCGCTCGTCCAGAGGTCGACGAGGCCGGCGCGGGCGAGGTCGACGAGCGGGGCGATCGCGTCGCCGCCGAGGTCTTGCCACTGGGCGCGGAGGGCGCGCACGCGGTCGACGTGGAGCCGTGCGGCCGCGCTGAAGGGCGACGCCGCGGTGCGCGCGAACTCGCGGGCCCCGAGGCGATCCATGCGGGCGAGGTGCTGGTCGAAGCGCGCGCGCAGGAGCGGGTCGCGCAGCATCTCGACGAGCGTGGGCGAGAGCGAGAGCGTGAGGCGGCACGGCACGCGGTCGCGCGCGAGGCGCTGCAGCGCCGCGATGAGCGGGAGGTACGAGCCCGCGAGGGCTTCGAAGAGCCAGCGCTCCTCGAGGTGGTCCCGATGCTCGGGGTGACGCACGAACGGGAGGTGCGCGTGGAGGATCAACGCCAGATGTCCGTGCGGCATCGCGCGCGGAACGTAGTCGAAGCGCCGCCGCGGGGGCAACCACCGCGCGTCGTCGAGGCGCCGCCGGCTTTCGCGCGAGCCTCTCGCGGCAGCACTTCGTCGCCCCGCAAGGGAGACTCTATCGTCGCCGTATCAACCCGCCATGCACCCGAGACACCGCTCATCCGACGCGAGGGCGTTCGTGATTCTGGTCGGCGCGCTGGCGGCCTCCGCCGGGTGTCGGCTGCAGACCCGCGTCGAGCCTGCCCGCGCGAGCTGGGCCTATCGCGGGGGCGCCCACTGGCAGGAGCTCACCCTCCCGTCGCTCGGGCTCGGCCCCGGCGGCCCGCTGCGACAGACGATCACCGCGGCGGTGACCCCGCGGCTCCTGCGCGGGGGCAACGACGCGGGACGCATCGAGGGCGCGGCGCAGGTGAGGCTGCACCTCTGGCGATCGCACCGGCAGCACAACGTATGGGGCCGCACCGCGCGGCCCTTTGATCCCGCCAGCGCCACGATGCGCCGCGTGCCCTGCGCGGACACCTTTCACGTCTACGAGTACGAGGGGCGCGCCTACACCGAGGAGTTCTCCGTGGGGGTGCTCTTCGAAGGCACGCTCGCGGGGGTCGGGCGCTGGGTCCCCGACGGCTACGACTCGCGCGGCCGCGCTCGCTCTACGCTGTCTGACACGCGCCTCGACGGCGGCGTGGCGACGGGACTCTTCGCCCGCTATTCCACACCTATCTGGCTCGCGCTCTACGTCGACGCCGGGTGGGAGCACGCTTACGGCGCGGGCGGGCTCTATGTGCGCGCCGGCATCGGAATGCCCTTCGACCTGAGCCTCGATCGCGCCCAACCGCGGCTCGTCGGCCAGGACTGACGCGATCCCCCCTCGAGCGCACCTCACGGGTGAAGGGCGCCACGCCCTTCGCGCGCCACTCTTGTGTAGTCTGCAGCCATGCTGCGCTGGCTCCTGGCCCCCTCGTGCGTGATGGTCTTCGGCTGCGTCGAAGCGGCGCCAGCACGCGACGTCGGCCGCGACGTGCCCGACGTGAGCGACGCGATCGACGCGCGCGACGCGATCGACGCGAGCGAGGCGCCCGAGCCCGCGGACAGGCCTACGAACCGCACCTGCGCGACGGCCGAGTCGGTGCCGATGTCGACGGGGTTGAGCGCGCTGCTCGACGATGGCAGCGAGGCGCCCGCGTGCGCGCCGGGCTCGCTCCCCGCGCTCTGGTACCGCGTGCGCGTGCCCGCGGGCTACCGCATCACGGCGCAGGTCTTCGACCTGAGCGCGTTGCGTGTCGGCGCCACGGTGCGGCTGCTCCCCACGTGCGGGGGCGCCTGCATCGCGAGCTCACCCACCGATGGGTTCGCGTTCGTGACGTGGGTAAACGACGGCGCCGACGCCGAAGTGCTCCTCGCGGTGTCGCCCAACGCGGCTCCGTTCCAGGGCGAGGCGCAGCTCCTCGTCGGGGTGCAGGCGCCGCCGTCCAACGCCACCTGCGCGAGCGCCACGGCGTTGCGCGACGGCGCGTTCCCCGCCGACGAGCCTGCGCGCTCGCTCGCGGCCGCGCCCGCGTGCCTCGGGCGCCCCGGGTGGCGCGCGACGTTCTACCGCGCCACGGTGCCCGCGCATCACTCGCTGGTGCTCACGGGCCACGCCCTGCCCGCGGCGGTGGCCTACACGCTCCTCGACGGCTGCGCGGCGACCACGTGCCTCGCGACCTCGACGCCCGTGGGCGCCGAGCGCGTGTTGCGCTTTGAGAACACGCGCGACGCGCCGCGCGAGGTGGTGCTCGCCGTGGCGACGCCCGCGACGCCCGTCGACGCGCGGGTGAGCTCGCGTGTGAGCCTCGGAGGCGTCGCCCCCAACAGCGCGTGCGCCGCGGCGTCGCGCGTGGCCGACGGGGCCGCGCTCGCGGGCGAGCGGCCGCTCTTCGCGAGCGCGCCGTCGCGCGCGTGCGGCGACGCGACGGGCGAGACGGGCGCGCTCTACTACGCGGTGCGCGTCGGCGCGGGCGACGAGCTCGTCGCGACGGCGCGCCTCGGGCCGGGCGACGTTGGGGCGCTGCGGGTCCGGCTGCTCGGCGCGTGCGACGCGACGGCGTGCCTCGCCCACGCCGAGGGGAGCGCGCTGCCCGCGACGCGCCTCGCGTGGACCAACGCCGGGGCCGAGGCCCGCGAGGTGATCCTCGCGCTGAGCCTCGACGCGGCGCTCTCGCACGCGCCGGTGCAGCTCCAGGTGACGGCGCGGCGCCAGCGGTACGCCGCGTCGACCATCGCCGCGCGCTGCGACGACATGACCGGCGCCGCGCGCTACGAGGTGACCACGGGCATTCTCGGACAGCAGGAGCGCCGGTCGCAGCCGCTGCCCTTCGCGTTCGCGTGGTACGGCGAAACGCTCCGCCACTGGACGGCCTCGCCCGCGGGCTACCTCGAACTCTGGCCCGAGGCCACCACGGCGGGCCCGTCGGCGTTTGTGGGCGCGGGGCTGCTCCCGACCGTCGCGCTCCCTTCGAACGTGGTTGCGCCCTACTGGGAGTCGTTCACCATCGACGCCGCGCGCGCGATGCGTTGGCGCGTGGTCGATGGCCCGCGCCGTCACCTCGCGGTGCAATGGACCGGCGTGCAGCTCGCGTCCGCGGCGGACCCGCCGATCACGTTTCAAGCCTGGGTGCTCGAAGACGGCGCGGTGGAGTTTCACTACTGCGCCATGGGCTCTAGCGCGCGGGCGACGGGCGGCGGAGCCTCCATCGGCGTGCAGGGCGGCCCCGGCCCGCAGGGGCTCTCGTACGCGTTTCAGCGCGCGGGCGCGGCCGCGACGGGCGCCGGAGTTCGCATCGCCCCGTAGCCCCCATCGCGGCGCGCTGTCGACAATCTTG
>CANMAT010000215.1 GCA_947494865.1 Deltaproteobacteria bacterium | reverse complement strand
TGGCGTGTCGCGCGCTGCGAAGCTGCACCCGCTGGCGCGCCCGGAGGGCCACGGCGTCGCGGTGCTGCGCGACGTCTCGTACGACCCCGCGCACCCCACGCGACGGCTCGACGTGTGGCGCCCCGTCGACCACGCCGCTCGCGGTCCGTTGCCTGCGGTGCTCTACGTGCACGGCGGCGGGTTTCGCATCTTGTCGAAAGAGACCCATTGGGTCATGGCGCTGGCCTTCGCGCGCTGCGGCTACGTGGTGTTCAACATCGACTATCGGCTCGCGCCGCGGCATCCCTTTCCGGCCGCCCTCGAAGACGCCTGCGAGGCCTACGCGTGGGTGTGCGCGCACGCCGCGGAGTACGGCGGCGACGTGGGGCGCCTCGTGCTTGCGGGCGAGTCGGCGGGGGCCAACCTCGTGGCCTCGCTCGCGGCCGCGGCGTGCTTCGAACGCGACGAGCCCTACGCCCAACGGGTGTTCGCGACGGGGGTGGTGCCGCGCGCCGTGCTGCCCGCGTGCGGCATTCACCAGGTGACCGACCCGCTGCGCTTTCTGCGACGCAAACCGGGCCTGTCGCGCTTCGTGTACGACCGCATCGAGGAGGTGTCGCGGGCCTACGTGGGCGACCACGCGCCGGGCGCCACGCGCGCGCTCGACCTCGCCGACCCGGTGCGATTGTTCGAACGCGGCGAGGGGAGCGCGCGCCCGCTGCCGCCGTTTTTTCTCACGTGCGGCACCGCCGACCCGCTGCTCGACGACACGCGGCGCCTGCACGCGGCCCTCACGGCGCGCGGCGCGGTCTCCGACGTGCGGTACTACCCCGGCGAGCCCCACGCGTTTCACGCGTTCGTGTTCCGCGAGAGCGCGCAGAGGCACTGGCGCGACACCTTCGCGTTCCTCGACGCGCACGTCGCCCGGTGACCCCCTGCGGGCTGTGAGGGTGGTGCCCCCTCTCTCTCGCGGCGGCTTTGGTGTATAGGGCGGTGCGCGCTCGCGAGCAGGAGGTTTCGTTCGGTATGCCCTCGTTCGATGTCGTTTCGAAGGTCAACGCGATGGAGGTCGACAACGCCGTGCTGCAATCTCAAAAAGAGATCGCCACGCGCTTCGACTTCCGTGACACCGGCACCACCATCGAGAAGAACGCCGAGGGCATTCAGCTCGTGTCCAACTCCGAGAGCAGGCTCGAGGCCGCGCTCGACGTGCTCCACGGCAAGATGGTGAAGCGCGGGGTCTCGCTCAAGCACCTCGACGGGCAGAAGGTCATCCCCGGCGGGCGCGGTCAGTTTCGGCAGCTCGTGAAGATCAAAGAGGGCATCGAGCGCGACAACGCGCGCAAGATCATCGACCACATCAAGGGCGCAAAGCTCAAGGTGCAGGCGTCGATTCACGAAGACACCGTGCGCGTCACGGGCAAGAACCGCGACGACCTGCAGTCGGCCATTCAGTCGCTGCGCGCCCTCGAGATGCCCATCGAGCTTCAGTACATCAACTTTCGCGAATGACCTTCGAAGCTCACACCTCATGAAGCGCAAGATTCACTTCGTATCCCTCGGGTGCCCCAAGAACCGCGTCGACACCGAGGTGATGCTCGGCGTCGCCACGGGCAACGGCTTCGACCTCACCACCGACCCGGCCGAGGCCGAGTACATCGTGGTGAACACCTGCGGCTTCATCGGCCCCGCCAAAGAAGAGAGCATCGACACCATTCTCGAGATGGGCCGCTACAAAGAGCACGGCCGCCTCGAGAAGCTCGTGGTAGCGGGCTGCCTCTCGCAGCGGTACCCCGACCAGCTCGCCAAAGAGATGCCCGAGGTCGATCACTTTCTGGGCTCGAGCGACATGCTCAAGCTCCGCGATGTGCTCGAGGGCGGCGCCGAGCGCATGCTCGTGGGCAACCCCGCGGCGTACACCCTGCGCGCCAGCGACCCGCGCGTGCTCTCGCAGTCGCGCCACAGCGCCTATCTCAAGATCGCCGAGGGGTGCAACCGCACGTGCTCGTTCTGCGCCATTCCCGCCATTCGCGGCAAGCAGCGCAGCCGCTCGCTCGAAGACATTGTGGAGGAGGCTACGCGCCTCGCCGCGGAGGGCACCCTCGAGCTCAACATGGTGTCGCAAGACACCATCGCGTGGGGCCGCGACCTCCCGGGCAAGCCCACCCTCGCGGCGCTCACCAAAGCCCTGGGTGACGTAAAGGGCGTGCGCTGGCTGCGCCTGCACTACCTCTACCCCGAGACGCTCACCGACGAGCTCGTCGAGCTGATCGCCACGCACCCCAAGGTGGTGAAATACGTCGACATGCCCCTGCAGCACGCGAGCGACGCGATGCTCAAGCGCATGCGCCGCGGCCACGGTGGCGCGCGGCTGCGCAAGGTGGTCGAGACGGTGCGCAATCGCATCCCGGGCGTGGTGTTTCGCACGGCCTTCATCGTGGGGCACCCGGGCGAGGCGCCCGAAGACTTCGCCGAGCTCTGCGAGTTCGTGCAGTGGGCCGAGTTCGACCGCGTCGGAGTGTTTCGGTACTCCGACGAAGAAGACACGGGGAGCTTCTCGCAAGACGCGAAGGTGAAGCCCAAGGACAGCGCCGCGCGGCACCGCAAGCTCATGGCGCTGCAGCGGCCCATCTCGCGCAAGCGCAACCGCGCGCTCGTGGGGCAGCACCTCGAGGTGCTCGTCGACGGCGCGAGCGGCGAGCACGAGTTTGTGCTCCAGGGCCGCCACGCGGGCCAGGCGCCGGAGATCGACGGCGTGGTGTACCTCTCGGGCGCCGAGGTGCGCGCGGGCGAGATGGTCACCGTCGAGGTGACCCAGAGCGCCGACTACGACCTCGTGGGCGAGGTGGTGCTCGACGACGGCTCCGCCCCCGCGGGCGACAGCCCCCCGAAGCCTGCGGCGAAGCCCAAGCGCAAGGTCGCGCTGCGCGTCACGAACTGACGACTTTACGCACCTGCGTGGTACCGTCGCGGCCCATGCCGAACCTCGACGACGCCCTGCTCCGCGAGCTCATCGACCTCTCGTACGACCATGCCTGTACGCGCCCCGTGGGCGACCTCGTCGAGGTCGACGGGGTCATCGCGGCGATCGACATTCTGGCCGAGCCCGAGCGCGCCACGCGCTGGCAGACGCGCCTCGGCGTGCCCCTGCGCGAGCGGCTCATCGCGCGCGCTTCGAAGAGCGCCGTGACGATGGAGCAGTGGCTGCACCCCACGGTGGTGGCCGGGCTTCGCGCGCGCCTTTCGAAGCCCGCGCCCATCCCCCGCGCGTGGATCGACGAGATGGTGGCCAACGAGCGCGTGCGCGACGCCGTGCGGCAGATGCTCAGCGAGTCGCTCAGCAGCTTTATCGCCAAGGCCAGCGCGACGCTCAGCGAGAACAAGGCGGCGGGGAGCGGGGGCATTCGCGGCGCGCTCGGCTGGGGCGCGCGCGCGGCGGGCTCGGTGCTCGGCGGCATCGGCGAAGAGATTCAGTCGCGCCTGCAAGATCGGGTGAAAGACTTCGTCGACGGCGCCGTGAGCAACGTGCAGGCGCGCATCGCCGAGCGGCTCAAGAGCGACGACACCGCGAAGGCCATCGGCAAGCGCAGGCTCGCGGCCTTCGAGAAGTTCTTGAAGACCACCGAGGCCGAGGCTTCGAAGCGCGCCGCGAAGACGCCGTGGGCCGACGTCGACGCGACGGCGCCGCTCTTCGCGCACCACAACCTCGCCCGCGCCGAGGTGCGCGAGGCCCTGCGCGCCGAGCTCACCGCCGTGCTCGACGACCTCTCGAAGGAGACCCTCGGGTCGCTCCTCGACGAGCTCGGGCTGCGCGCGCACCTGCGCGCGGCGCTGCACCACCACGCGCTGCCGGGCCTGCGCGACCTCGCGCAGACCGAGGCATTCGAAGCGTGGTGGGTCAGGGCCCATGCGACGGTGAGCCCCGCCGCGGCATCGTAGGGGTCCCATGCAGAAGCCCTTCGACGCCGTGCTCGTGGTCTCCTTCGGGGGGCCGCTGGGCCTCGACGATGTTCGCCCGTTTCTGGCCAACGTGCTGCGCGGCCGCCGCGTGTCGCCCGAGCGCCTCGAGGAGGTGGTGCACCACTACGAGCACTTCGACGGCGTGTCGCCCATCACCGCGCTCACGATGCGCCAGGCCGACGGCCTCGCGGATCTCTTGCGCCGCTTCGGCCCCGAGCTCCCCGTGTACGTGGGCATGCGCAACTGGAAGCCCTTTCTCGCCGACACGCTGGCCGAGATGAGCGCCGCGGGCGTGCGCCGCGCGATCGGGTTCATCACCGCCGCGCAGAAGACGTACTCGAGCTGCGGGCAGTACAAGCAGAACGTGGCCGACGCGCGCAAAGAGCTTGCCGCGCGGGGCCTCGCCGACGTCGAGGTGACCTTCGTCGACGACTGGAACACGCACGCGGGCTTCATCGCCGCCAACGCGGCGCACGTGGCCGAAGCGCTCGCGCGCCTGCCCGAGGGCGTGCGCGACGACGCCACGGTGGTGTTCACGGCGCACAGCATTCCTTCGCCCATGGCCGCGGCGAGCCAGTATGTGCGCAACTTCGAAGACGCCGCGCGGGCGGTGATGCACATGCTCCGCACGCCGCACCAGTGGGCCACGGCGTACCAGTCGCGCAGCGGGCGCCCCGAGGATCCGTGGCTCACGCCCGACGTCAACGACCTCTTGCGCGCAGAGCACGCCGAGGGCTCGCTCAAGGCAGTGGTGCTGTGCCCCATCGGGTTTCTGTGCGACCACGTCGAGGTGCTGTGGGATCTCGACCGCGAGGCGCTCGAGACCTGCGCGGCGCTCGGTGTTCCCGCGACGCGCGCCAGGGCCGTCAACGACGACCCGCTGTTTCTCACCCTCATGGCCGACGTGGTGCGCGCCACCTACGCGCGTCACGCCGAGCACCGACGGCTGCCCATCGTGCCCGCCAATCCGCCGGAGCGCATCGAGGGCCCGCCCCCGCAGCGCGGCCGCCCCGCGAAGTGACGTAGTTCGTCACCCTGCCATTGGCGGTGCGCGGGGCCCTGCGGTTACCCTCCGCGGCCTATGGAGATCGTGCTGGTGATGGGCTACCCCGCGTCGGGCAAGTCGACGTGGGCCGAGGCGCACTTCAAGACGCACCGTCGCATCAACCGCGACGCGCTGAACAACAAGACGCTCGAAGACCTCGTTCCGATGGCGGAGCGGGCGCTCGACGAGGGCGCGCCGGTGGTGCTCGACAACACCTACGGCACGCGCGCGTCGCGGGCGTCGCTCATCGCGCTCGCGAAGGCGAAGGGGGTGAAGGCCCGCGCCGTGTGGCTCGACGCCACCATCGAAGACGCGCAGTACAACGCCGTCGAGCGCATGGTGCGCAAGCACGGGAGGTTGCCCTCGCCCGACGAGATCAAGCAGCTCTCGAAGAAGGACCCGAACACCTTCGGCCCGTCGGTGCTCTTTCGGCACCGCAAGGTGTTCGAAGAGCCCACCGTGGCCGAGGGCTTCGATGCCGTGGAGAAGACGCGCTTCACCCGCGCCGCGCAGCCCGCGCACTACACGAACAAGGCCGTGCTGCTCGACTACGACGGCACCCTGCGTCGCACCAAGAGCGGCGAGAAGTACCCCCTCGCGCCCGACGACGTCGAGGTGCTCCCGGGGCGCACCGAGGTGCTGAAGAAGTACCTCGCGCAGGGCTACAAGCTGCTGGGCGTTTCGAACCAGAGCGGAGTCTCCAAGGGCACGCTCACCGACGAGGCTGCGCGGGCGTGCTTCGCGCGCACCAACGCGCTCCTCGGCGTCGACATCGCGGTGAGCTTCTGCCCCCACGAGCCCGCGCCCATCAACTGCTGGTGCCGCAAGCCCATGCCGGGCATCGGGGTGGCGTACATCGAGGCGCACACGCTCGACCGCGCGAGCACCGTGATGGTGGGCGACATGACCACCGATCGCACCTTCGCCGCGCGGGCGGGGCTGCGCTTCGTCGATCAGTCGGAGTTCTTTCGGTAGCGGGGCTTTAGCGCGCGGCGCAGAAGCCGAGCTCGGTGCTCTCGCCGGGGGCGAGCTGGGCGTTCCACATGGCGCCGCGAAACACCACGTTGCCCGAGTCGCCGGTGCGCTCCGAGCTCCAGCTCGAGGTGACGCGACCCATGATGGGGTACACGAGCGTCCAGGTGACGCGGGCGCTCGTGGTGTTGGTGACGGTGACGCGCTCGCAGAAGCCGGCGTCCCAGTTGGAGTCGCGCACCGTGCGGCTGGTGACGCCCGGCGTGGTCATGGGGCCGACGGGCGCGACGTCGGGCGCAACGCTCGCGTCGGGCGCTGCGCTCGCGTCGGGTGCGCTCGCGTCGGGTGCGCTCACGTCGGCGGGAGCGCCCGCGTCGGTGGGAGCCACCGTGCCCGCCTCGTCGCGCTCGGTGAAGTGGGCCGAGCGCGTGAGCGCCACGAGGAGCTCTTCGATCGAGAGGTCGGCGCCGCGGAAGCGCTGTTGCAGCTCGGCGAGGGCGCACGCGGTCTGCGCGCCCGAGGTCATGGCGTAGGCGTAGCGGAAGAGCTGCTTCGCGAAGCAGTCTTGCACCTCGGCGCTCGCGGCGAGGCGCTCGATGAGGGCGCGCGTGTCGGCCGCGGCGC
>CANMAT010000214.1 GCA_947494865.1 Deltaproteobacteria bacterium | reverse complement strand
GCCATCGGCCGCGGGGCCGTGGAGCGCCACCAGGGCGACGAGAGCATCGGAAGGGCGAAGGCTGATCTGGATCCTGCGGATCATGCGCGTGGCCCTCCGCGGGCCCTCATCGACCGGTGACCGAACGAGCTGCTACGCCACCTTGGCCGGCAGCAGGTTGCCCGCGAACACGCGGTCGAGATCGAGGCTCTCGATGCCGCGCTCCCAGTTGCGCGCGCGAGATTGGAGCCAGAGCGCGAGCGCCGCAAGGTTGGCCATGCAGGTCTTCTGCGCGCGCGACACCTTCTCGACGATGGCCCCCGACGGCAGGCGCATGCGCAGCCGCGCCCAATTGCCGTCGGTGTCCCACGTGACCTTCACGTCGGTCTCGGGGATGTTGAGCCGCGCGAAGGCCGAGCGAAACACGTCGATGCACTCTTCGACGGACTTGGAGCCCTCGTAGTAGTTCACCCGCGTGAGCTGCCAGGCCGCCACGGCGTTGTCGTTGTTGGCCGCTACGAAGCTGTCGGCGAAGGCCTCGGCGAAGGTCTCGATGCCGCGCTCGAGGTTGCGCGCGCGGTCTTCGATCCAGAGGGCGAGGCAGGCCGTGTTGGCGTCGAGCGTGGGCTGCGTCGCGCAGGTTCGCTCGATGCGCGTCCCCGCGTACTGAAACGTGACGCTCATGGAGCCGGCGTCGAGGCCGCGCCCGGGGGTGTATGCGAGGTCGGTGAGCCCGAGGCGCTCCGCGGTGCGCTGCAGCTTGTCGCGCGCCTCGTCGCCGGTCATCGAGCCCTTGTAGATGTTGGTCTTGCGCTGCGTGCTCATCGGTCGCCTCCAGCCGCGAGGCCGCGCCTCCATCGGGCGCCTCGCGAGAACGACCACGACCCTAGCAGACCACTGAACACACGAACAGACCCATGTAGACATAGCCCGTCCACACCGGCTCCGACGGACTACTCGTAGCGGGCCACGGTGCCTGTGCGCACGATCGTGCGAAACACGACGCCCACGCCCGCTTCGAACACTCCGTCGCGGGCTCCGGTGCCCTGCGCGTCCCACGCGCGCGAGGTGATCCAGCGGGCCGCGAGGCGGAGCATCACCCCGTCGCCGCGCGACCACACGATGGGCAGCTCGACGCCTCCGCCGAGCACGAAGCCGAAGCCCCCGCCCGCGCGCACGGCCTCGCCGGGGCGCAGCCACGCACCGCCGATCTCGACGCCGATCGAGTCGAGCGCGAGGTCGAGCCAGCGGGGGCCACGCTCCATGTCGTTGGTGAGCCGCGCGAGCCACGCGGGGCGAAAATCGACCGCGAGCCAGAGGGCGTCGTGCCGGCTCTGCGAGACGGCGCGGTCGTACCCGAGGGCCGCGCCGGTCATCTCCATGTAGCGGGCGCGCAGGGCCACGCTCGCCGCGCCCGCGAGGCCCGTCGAGGTATCGGCCGCGAGGCCCATCACCTCGGCCGAGAGCACCAGGTCGCCGTCGAGGCGCCCGTACACACCGCCCGTGTCGCCCCCGCGCTGCGCCACGGCGACGCCCGGCGCGACCACCAGGGCCACCGCCGACGCCAACACCGCACACCGACGCGCTTGTCCAGTCACAGGGCGCGCGAAGCTACAGCACCTCGATGGCGATCCGCCACCCCTCCGCCACCCCCTCGCCACCCCTTTCCGCCACCCCCCATTTTCGCGACACCATAGAAACACAGCGATTTCGCGCGCTGGCACGCCCGCTGATCGGCCCCCCTCTCCCATGATGACCGACCTCAGCCCCTCCGACGATCACGACACCCCGCACGCCCGCCTGCGCCGCGTAGGCCTCGACGCCCTCAGCGACACCGAGCTCGTCGCCATCGTGCTCGGCTCGGGCCGCGCGCCCTCCGCCGAGCTCACCGCGGCACGCGCGCTCCTTGCGGCGCACCAGGGCATTCGCGGCGTGTCGCGCACCCCCATCGGCCCCCTGGCCCGCGACGTGGGCGAGCGACGCGCCGCGCGCCTCGTGGCCGCCGTCGAGATCGCGCGCCGCGCCGGCGCGGTGCCCCTCGCGCGCACGGCCCCGTACCGATCGAGCCGCGACGTGGTACGCGCCTTCGGGGCCCGCCTCGTCGACGCCGCCGACGAGCTCGTGCTCGCCGTGGTGCTCGACGCGCGCCAGCGTCCCGTGGCCGAGCGCGTGCTCGCGTGCGGCACCGCGAGCGCCTGCGCCGTGGGCGCGCGGCAGGTGTTCGCCCTCGCCGTGCGCGAGGGCGGCGCGGGCGTTCTCATGGTGCACAACCACCCGTCGGGAGACCCCACCCCCTCGCCCGAAGACATCAGCTTCACCCGCATGCTCATCACCGCGGGCGCGCTCCTCGAGGTGCCCCTCGTCGATCATGTGATCGTCGCCCGCGAGGGGAGCTTCTCGTTCCTCGACGCGGGCCTCCTCGCGCGCCCCGAGGCGTCGACGTGAGCCCGCTCGTCGCGGTGGCCCTGTCGATTTTGTGGCAGGCACCGGGAGCGATTTCGAGCCCCCAGGGCCCCGTTCAATCACTCCGTGTGCTGGGAAATCAAGGCGTTCGTGTGATCGCAGCACCCCGCGCGCCCTCCCCCGGGGCGCCGCGATTTCGTCATCTGCACGCGCTTGACAGTCTGCGACGACTGTTGTTTGTTCCCGCCCCCAGTTCGAGGAGGACATCGTGTCGAAGCGCACTTATCAACCGAGCCGTACCCACCGCAAGCGCACCCATGGTTTCCGTGCGCGCATGAAGACCGCTGGCGGCCGTACCGTGCTCAAGAATCGCCGCCGCAAGGGCCGCACGCGCCTCGCGGTCACGACCTACGAGAAGTAGCGGTCGCGCCGCTCCGTCGCGCCACGCAACACATCATCCCTGCTGTGAGTGAGGGCGCGTTGGGGTACGGCTTTCCCAAGACCGATCGCGTCACCCGCCGTGTGGATTTCCTCACGGCGCAGAAGCGCGGCCGCCGCGTCCACTCGCAGCACTTCGTGATCGTGCTCTTCGACCGTGGCGTCGAGGGGCCCGCGCGTCTCGGGCTCGTCACAAGCCGCAAGGTCGCCAACGCCGTCGGTCGCAACCGTGTCCGCCGCGTGCTGCGCGAGGTCTTTCGCCTGAGCCGCGAGAGCTTCCCGCCGCGCTTCGACGTGGTGATCATCGCGCGCGAAGGCGCCGCGGGGCTTGATTCCGACGCCATCCGTGCAGAGATTCTCGCCGCCCTGGCGCGCCGCAAGGGTGGCTCTGCCGCCGCGCGCACGACCTCGCCCGAGGCCTCTGTCAAACCACCGATGAAACCATGATCCGCGCCCTGCTCCTCGCGTTGATCCGCGCGTACCGCTTCGCGCTCTCGCCGCTGCTGGGCAACGTGTGCCGCTTCGAGCCCTCGTGCTCGCGCTACTCGATGACGTGCATCGAGCGCTTCGGCGCGGCGAAGGGCTCATGGCTCACCCTCAAGCGCCTCGGACGCTGCCACCCCTTCTGCCCCGGCGGGTACGATCCCCCTCCCCCCATCGACTCCCTCCCACCATCCGACGCATCGCACGCGTCGGCAGGACGCTGACGCATGAGCAACGACTCCTCGCGGTTCCTCCTGATCGCCGCCGTCATCGCGGCGATCGGGTACTTTCTGTGGGGCCGCTACCACGACCACCCCGATCCGCGGCGCCCCCCCGAGATCGCGAGGCCCGCGCCGGGGCTGTTCCCCTACGCGAACCTCCGCCTCTCGACGGGCAGCGCGGGCCTCGACGCCGTGGTCTCGACGCGCTCCGGCGCGCTCACGTCGGTGCGCCTCAACGACCCGCAGTTTCGTTTCAAGAACCCGCGCATGGTACCCGCTTCGCGCGACGACGACCCGCGCACGCCCAACCCCGCGCGCGGCCGCCCGGCGCCCGACAGCGAGGGCATCTCGGCCCTCGTCGAGCGGATCTTTCCGCCCGCCACGCCCGAGAACGCCGGCGAGCTGCGCCCCGACCCCGACCGTCGCATCGAGCTCGTCTCCACGTGGGATGAGTCCGCGCCCCCGCTTCGCATGAAGCTCACGGTGCGCCGCGGCGACCAGGTGGTCACCCCCTGGTGGTACGACTTCGAAGGCCGGCAGGTGTCCGACCGTGAGGTCGAGCTCACGTGGCGCGGCAGCGACCTCGAGGTGGTGCGCACCCTCCGCGCGGCCTCGCCGTACGCCCTCACCGTCATCGACGCGGTCACCAACCGCGGCGCCGCCGCGACCGTCGAGCACCAGCTCCCCGCGTACCAGTGGACCGAGCGCGACGAAGAGACCGGCAGCTTCTTCGGGCGCCGCCCGTGGCAGATCTCCGAGGGCGCGTGCCGCCACGGGAGCGACCTCTTCCGCGACGCGCGCGAAGAGATGGAGAAGCGCTCCTACAACGAGGCGCTCCCGGGCGCCGCGCAGTTCGTCGCGGTGAGCAACCTCTACTTCGCGCAAGCGCTCGTGCCGCACAACGACCCGTCGGTACGCTGCAACGTCTACGCGTGGAACCAGCCGAGCACCGAGAACGCCATCGGCGCCCTCTACACGGGCGAGCTCTGGTGGCCGCGCGCCGAACTCGCCGCGGGCGCCACGCGCCGCTACGAGACCACCGCGTACTTCGGCCCCAAGGTCGACACCGTGCTCGCGCGCACCGACCCGTCGCTCGTCGACACCATCAACCTCCGCTTCTTCTTCTGGCGCTTCGACCTCTTCAACTACGGCGTGCGCCAGATGGTCCGCTTCATGCGCTTTCTGCATGGGGCCACGGGCAACTGGGGCATCGCGATCGTGCTGCTCACGATCTGCATCCGCATCCTCCTGCTGCCGCTCCTCATGCGCAGCATGAAGTCGATGGTGATGATGTCGAAGCTCAAGCCCGAGCTCGACGAGATCAACAAGAAGTTCGGCGACAACACCGAGGCCCGCGGCCTCGCCATGATGGAGCTCTACCGCCGCCACGGGATGAGCCCCTTCTCGCAGGTGTCGGGGTGCCTCCCCCTCGTGGCGCAGCTCCCCATCTGGGCGGCGCTCTACTCGTCGCTCCAGACGTCGGTAGAGCTGTTTCACACGCCCTTCATGCTCTGGTACCACGACCTCTCGGCGCCGGACCCGTACTTCGTGCTGCCCCTCATTCTCGGCGCGATGATGTTCGTGCAGCAGAAGATCATGCCGCCGCAGGGCATGGACCCGATGCAGACCAAGATGCTCGTGTACTTCATGCCGGGCTTCATGACCCTTGTGTCGCTGCTGCTCCCCTCGGGCCTCGCCCTGTACATGCTCGTGAACACCATGCTCGGCATCGGCCAGCAGTGGTACACGAAGCGCCACATGGACATGTCCAAGGGCGACACCGGCGGCCCGAGCGGCATCGTGGTCAAGCCCCTCGTCGAGACGTCCAACGCAGGAGCAAAGAAGTGAGCGAGACCGAGCAGCGCCGACCGTTGACCGACCCCGACGCCATCGCGGCCGTGTCGACGTTTCTCTCGACCACCCTGGCCGACATGGGCTTCGACTGCACCGTGCACGTGCACGAGCAGGAGCGCGAGACCGTGTTCGAATTCATGGGCCCCGACGCCCAACACGTCGTGGGCAAGAAGGGCGCGACCCTCGACGCCCTCCAGGTGCTCGCCTCGCGCGTGGCTTCGAAGCACCTGCACGGCGAGCGGGCGAACCTCGTCACCGACGCCGCGGGCTGGCGCGAGCAGCGCGAGCAGGCCCTCACCTCGATGGCCCAGAAGCTCGGCAAGCAGTGCGTGCAGCAGGGCAAGGTCATCGTGATGGACCCGCTCCCGCCCCGCGAGCGACGGGTGATTCACATGGCCCTGGCGCGCTTCCCCGGTGTTACCACCGAGAGCGAGGGCGAGGGCGAGGAGCGACGCATTCGCATCATCCCCATGCCCGACCCCAACGCGCGCCCCGCACGCGCGCGCTGAGCCTTCGGCCCATCGCTCCGCGGAGGCACCTCTGAGCCCCGTGCGCACCCTCCTCGTCGTCGACAACTACGACTCCTTCACGTGGAACCTCGCGCAGCTCCTCGGCGCCGTCGCCGGGAGCTCGGTGCGCGTCCGCGTCGTGCTCAACGATGCGCACACCGTCGACGAACTCATCGCGAGCGCCCCCTGGCGCGTGGTGATCTCCCCCGGGCCCGGCGACCCCTCCCGCGCCGGCGTGAGCAACGCGCTCATCGCGCAGGCCCCGGCGCCCCTGCTGGGCGTGTGCCTCGGGCACCAGTGCATCGCCTCGGTCTTCGGCGCCCGCGTGGTGCGCGCCGCCGAGCCCGTGCACGGCAAGGCCGCCGCGGTGCATCACTCACAGAATGGATTATTTGAAGGCATTCCGTCGCCCTTCACGGCCGCGCGCTACCACTCCCTCGCGGTCGATCCGACGAGCGTGCCCGCGTGCCTCGAGGTCACCGCGCGCACCGCCGACGGGGTGGTGATGGCCCTGCGGCATCGCGAGCGCGCGCTCTACGGCGTGCAGTTTCACCCCGAGTCGGTGCTCACCGCGTGGGGCGAAGCCCTCGTAAAAAACTTTCTCTCCGAGAAATCGAATCCGCCTCGCGAAGGTTGACCGCTGCCCCATCCGCCGTGCGAAATTCGCGCGCGATGACGGCACGACGGCTCCACGTTTGGTTCGCG
>CANMAT010000213.1 GCA_947494865.1 Deltaproteobacteria bacterium | reverse complement strand
CATGATCCGACTGCCCACAGCGGTCGCACGGACCACCGTCGCCGCGTGGCGCCAACGGTGACCGCGCGCAGGGAGCGCGCCTCGCGACGAACGCGGCGTCGTGCCGTCGGTCGCGCGGCGCCTGATTGGGTCTGCGAGGTGCTCTCGCCGAGCACGAAGGCCCACGACCGCGACGACAAGCTGCCCTTCTATGCGCGTGCGGGTGTAGCCCTTCGACGCCGCCGAGCTCGACCTCGCGCGGCTCTGGATCGCGTAGCGCTACGCGACGCGGCGACCGACGGGAAGCTCGTGATGACGCTGGGAACGCAGGGCGCGGACCGGGCCTCCCATTGCCCCGCGGCGTCGAGAACGCGCGAGCGCCGCGCGGCGACCTTCGGTAACGTCGCGCGATGGCCGCGAAGAAGAAGCCCGCCCCCTCGTCGAAGAAGAAGCTCCCGACGGCGCTAGTGGAGAACGCGCGCAAGGCCCGCAAGCTCGCCGCCGCGCGCGCGCACACCCGCGCCCTCGCCGCGCTCGAGCGCTTTCGCAGCGCCCGCGACGCCGCCTCGATGGCGTGGTGGCAGATGGGCTTCGCGCTCCAGGAGCTCGCCGACCCCGCGGTGCTCGCGGCGCTCGGTCGCGCCGACCTCGCCGAGCTCTGCGCGCGCGACCTCGACATCCACGTGGCCACCGCGCGGCGCATGCTCGGCGTCATGAAGCGGGTGACCAGCGACCTCGCCGCGGAGGTGACGCTGCACCGCGCCGAGGCGCTCATCGAGCTCGCCGACGCCACGCCCGAAGACGACACGCCCGAGCAGCTCCTCGACGCCACGCTCACGCTCCCCGTGACGCGGGGCACACTCGTGGTGCGCAGCGCGAGCACCGAGGCGCTTCACGACGCCGCGAAGGAGTACCGCGAGCACCAGCGCGCGCGGGGCGACGCCGAAGGCCGGGGGCTCACGACGAAGCCCGCGGACCGCAAGCTCCTGCGCTCGCTCCAGGCCGCCGCGAAGGATGACCCCGCGCTGGCGAGCGCCCGCTTCAAGCTCGTGGCGTCGCGCGACCCCGACGGCGCCTGGCTCGAGGTGCGCGTGCGCGCGAAGGACGCGGCCGCGCTCGCGAAGATCGCCCGCGCCGCCCGCAAGGCTTCAGTCGACGACGGGCGCGATTCAGTCGTCGGGTGAACGTGCGCACTCCCGCACGGGCCCTACGCGACTGCCTTGCAACGCCCGAGGCGCGGCCCTCACCACGTGAGCGGGTGCCCCGCATGGGCCGTGAGCGTGACTACAGGCTCCAGAGCGGGCCGAGCGCGAGGTCGGTCGCGTCGAAGGGCTCGGCGCGCACGGCGACGTCGCCCTCCCAGGTGTCGACGAGGGCGTAGCGTCCGTTCTCGAGGCGAAAGACCTCGAGCGTCTGGAGCGCAGGGTCGACGAGCCACACGTGGGCCACCCCCTCGCGGCGGTACACGCGCATCTTGGGGCCGCGGTCGTAGGCTTCGGTGCGAGGTGAGAGCACCTCGCAGACCCAATCGGGCGCCACCGAGATCGCCGCAGGCGCGTCGTCGGCGAAGGCATCGGGCGGAAAGCGTTCGCGACGCCACCCCGCGAGGTCGGGCGTCACGATGTCGGGCAAGCTGCCGAGGTGGAGCTCGGGCTCGGGGAGAAAGACCCTACCGCCAGGACCGTCGCGGCCGCGGTCGTACGGGCCGTCGAGCGTCGCGCTGAGTTTGCCCGCGGCGCGCGCGTGTCGGGGCCTCGGCCGCGGCATGAGCGAGAGCTCGCCATCGATCACCTCGGCCACGCACGTCGACGGCGCGCCGAGGTATCCGTCGACCACTTCGGCGCGGAGGTTCGGAAAGCGCCGATCCAACGCGCGTGCTGCGTCGCCTGCCATGCGCACGACGGTACACCGCTCGGCGCGCCGCCGTCAGCGCGGCGGCGTACGCGCGCCATGACGCGCCCCCTCGTCGCCGTGTACATCGCCGTGAGCCTCACGCGAAGCGCTCGCGGAAGGGCATCGGCGCCGTCAGCGACGCTGCGGCTTCGGCGGCTGCGCACCGTCGGGGCGGTGCGTGCACACGCCGGCTGTTCGACGAACAGGTTTGCCGTCGTGGTGCTCGCCGCGCTCGGTCGCGCCGACCTCGCCGAGCTCTGCGCGCGCGACGCTCTCAGTGCACCCGCGGGAGCACGGGCATCTTCGAGAGAATCTCGGCCTCGCGCTCGGCCAGCGTGCGAATGCGCTCGCGGGCGCGGTCTTCGCCGTGCAGCTCCTCGGCGAGCGAGGCGAAGAGCCGACAGTGCCGCGCCTCGGAGGCGAAGAGGTCGTGGTACCAGGCGCGCAGCGCGGGGGTGGGCGCGTGCAGCGAGAGCAGTTGAAAGCGCTCGCACGAGCGCGCCTCGATGATCGACGCGACGGCGAGGCGGTCGAGCAGGGGCTCTCCCTTGCGGTCGTCGAGGGCGCGGCGCAGCGCGCGGGCGTAGGCGTCTTCGTCGGGGGGGCGCGCCGAGAGGCCGCGGCGCGCGAGCTCGTCGTGCACCTGACCGACGTGTGAGAGCTCCTCCCGGGCGAGCTCGGCGAGCTCGCGCACGAGGCGCGGGTGGTACACGTAGCGGGTGACCAGGGCCGTCGCGTTCGACGCGGCCTTGAGCTCGCAGTGCAGGTGGTCGACAAGCACGGCGTCGAGGTCGCCGAGCGCGACGTCGACCCAGCGGGGATCGGTAGACGAGACGAGGGCGAGCATCGGTGATGCGCTTATAGCCTCACCGAGGGCCTCGCTGGACATTCTACGACAAGCCGCGTATAGACCGCGCGCCACCGTTCGTTCGGCCACCGTCACGCGACCCGCTCGCGCGACGCGCTCCGCGTGTCTCCCGCCGCTCTCGCGGGTTCTCCGCAACGTCCGACCGACACCCTTCATCACGCTTCGCGCGCGCTCATCTTTTCCTCTTCGGAGCGATCGGTGCCCCGCGCGAGCGCCCCGTCGCGGGCGCAAGGATCTCATCGCACTCCCTATGTCATTCGAATCCCTCGGACTCTCCGCGCGCCTCGTTCAGAACGCCCTGCGCGCGGGCTACACCGCCCCGACGCCCATTCAGACCGCCGCGATCCCCGTGGCGCTCACGGGCCGCGACGTGCTCGGCTGCGCGCAGACGGGCACGGGCAAGACCGCCGCGTTCGTGCTTCCCACCGCCGACCGCCTCGCGCAAGACCCCTCCGCCGTCGCCCTCGTGCTCGCCCCCACGCGCGAGCTCGCCCAGCAGATCGCCGAGTGCGTGCGCACCCTCGTGGGCGCCAACACCCGCGTGGCGTGCATCCTCGGCGGCGCCTCGATGGGCCAGCAGATGCGCGACCTGCGCGCCTCGCCGCAGTGGATCATCGCCACCCCCGGCCGCCTCATCGACCACCTCGAGCGCGGATCGCTGCGCCTCGGCAACGTGAAGGTGCTCGTGCTCGACGAGGCCGACCGCATGCTCGACATGGGCTTCGCGCCGCAGCTCAAGCGCATTCTCGCCATGGTGCCCACGGAGCGGCAGACGCTGCTCTTCTCGGCCACCATGCCCGGCACCGGTGACCCCGGCTGGCGCGAGATCGTGAAGGTCGGCCTGCGCGACCCCGCGCGCGTCGCCGTCGACCCGCCGCGCGTCGCGGCCCGCGCCGAGCAGGGCCTGTGGCTCGTCGACCAGGCCTCGAAGACGCCCGCGCTGCTCACCCTGCTCAAAGACGAGACGGGCAGCGTGCTGGTGTTCACCCGCACCAAGCACCGCGCCGACCGCGTGGCGCGCCAGCTCGCGCAGGCGGGCGTGTCGTCCGATCGCATCCACGGCGACCGCACGCAGAGCCAGCGCGAGCGCGCCCTCGCCGACTTTCGCGCGGGCTCGGTGCGCGTGCTCGTGGCGACCGACATCGCCGCCCGCGGCCTCGACGTCGACGGCGTGGCCCACGTGGTCAACTACGACCTCCCCAGCGACCCCGAAGACTACGTGCACCGCATCGGACGCACCGCGCGCGCGCAGCGCTCGGGCCGCGCCACCTCGTTCGTGATGCCCGAAGAGACGCCCTCGCTGCGCCTCATCGAGCGCCTCGTGGGCGAGCGCCTGCCGCAGCTCCTCGACCGCCGCAGCGAGTTTCCCGCGCCGCCGCCCCTCCCGCCGCGCACCGACGCGATGCGCAGCAACAGCGCGCCGCGCGCGAGCGCCGCGCCGCTGCAGCAGGTTCGCCGCCCGCCGCCGCCGCGCTACGCGCCGCCGCGCGCGTAGCCTACGGCCGCCCCACCGCTGACCTCATCTCTCCGAGAGCTGCTTACAGCAAGCGCTTGGGTGCCCGGCGAGCAAACTCGCGGGGCACCAGACGACTTGCAGACGGGAGTTTTCGACGAGATGAGATCGGGACCGCAGGCGTCTGCGACCGGGACCGCAGGCGTCTGCGACCCGAACCGCAGGCGTCTGCGACCGGAGCCCCGGAGCGACGAGACCAGCGCTCAGCGCCCCACCACGACGCGCGGCGCGAGCACCCCGAGGCCCGCCGCGCACGCCCCGAAGGTCGCCATTGAGAGCACGAGCGCCGCGAGCTCCCACGCCGACGCGGGCGCCTCGCGCGCGAGGGGCTCGCACACCGCCACCACGGTGGCCCCCATCACCGCGAGGGGCGTCAGATACCGCAGCGAGAGGGCCGTGAGCACCGTCGCGTGCGCGGCCGCCACGCGGGGCGCCACCGCGCGCGCGACGGCTACGAGCGCCCACGTCTTCGCGAGCAGCACGAGCGCGCCGAGCATCTGGTAGCCGACGGCCGACTCCTGCGCCGCGAACTCGACGCCGGGCACCCGCGCGCCGCCCAGCAGCAGCACCGACGCCACGCCCGCGCGCGTCACGAGCAGCGCCCACGCGGCCGCGCGCAGCCAGCGCGGTGACGCGGCGCGCGCCTCGGGCGCGAACATCGCCAGCGAGGCGAGGTGGGCGCTCCCGAGCGCGAGCATCGCGGGGTCGTGAAAGAGGTTCCACCCCCAGGGCGCGCCGCCCTGCGCCGAGGTTACGCTGGCCGCGCGCAGCTCGCCCGCGAAGAGCGCCGCCGCGGCCACGCCCGTGAGCGCGGGCACCTCCGTCGCGAGGCGCCGCGCGAGCGCCCGCAGAACGCCCGCCGCGGTGGGCACCGCCATGGTCGCGCGCGTCGAGAGCGCCGCGACGACCAGCGCGGCGGCGAGCGCGGCCAGGTGCGCCCGCGTGAGGTCGACGTCGAGCGCGAAGAGCGACGGGCCGAAGGGCAGCGCGAGCGCCATCGTGGCGAGGGCCGCGGAGGCGAGCGCGGTGGCCTGGGCGTCGCCCGTCACGGCCGCGCGCACCCGCGCGACGAGGCGCTGCGCGCGCGTGCCTTCGAAGGTGACCGGCGAGGCCTTGCGAAGGGGCGCGAAGCGCGCGATCGCCCAGTGCAGAACGCCGCGCCGCGGAGACATGCCGAAGGCCACCACGGCGAGGCCCACGAGCAGCGCGACCGCCGTGGCCACCACGTCGACGGGGACGCTCCGGGTGAGGGCCGCGACGTGCACGGCGCGCTCCTCGACGGTGACACCGCGGCGCACCGCGAGGGTCGCGAGCTCGGCGCCCGGAGCGGGGCGAAAATCGCTCACGCCCAGCAGCGACGCGCCGTCGATGCGCTCGATCACGTCGCCGTCGGCGAGGCCGGCCTCGTCGGCGGGCGAACCCGGCGCCACGCGGTCGACCTGCAGGCCCCCGTCGGGCGGGTGCGACGATCCGAGGGTGAGCCCCATGAAGGCGAGCGCGCGCTCGGCCTCGGCCTGCGCGGCCCGCTGCGCGTCGAGGGTGCGGCCCCACGGGGTGAGCACGTCGACGCGCGGGCCGCGCAGAGGCCGCCCTGACGAGAGGGTGGTGCCGAGCACCGTCTCGACCTCGACGAAGACCCCCGCGTGCGGGCCCAGGAGAGACACCGTGGCGTGCGGGGCCGGCGCCGAGGCGTGCTCGCCGGGGCACGTCGTGAGGGCGCGCAGCACGTCGTCGGTGACGGTGAACTCGATGCGGTCGCCGCCCTCGACGCGAAGGGCGTGGGTGTCGGCCGCGGCGTAGAGGGGCTCGCGCGTGATGCCCGTGATGGGGTCGGTCACGGAGCCGGGGTCCGTCGGGTCGGCGAGCGAGACGGTGACCGCCCGGGGACACGGCGCGAGGCCCGGACGCGCGAGCGAGCCCGTGAGGCGCACGGTCACCCGTCGGATGTCGGCCGCGAGGGGAAAACCGCTGCCGTGGATCACCATCCGGTCGCCGGCCTCGACCTGGCGGGGCGTGAGGTCGGTCACCGCGATCACCTCGTGCGTGGGGCGCGCGTTGCAGGCGGCCGCGAGGGCCGAAAAACACAGCACGCTGCGCAGGATCACGGGTCGGAGGGGTTCTCGGAGCATCGCCCGGGGGCACACTATCCAGGGCCGCGGGGAAGGCAACAAAACCGCGGGAGTTCCCTACGGCGCGCGGGGCGTGTTAGAGGCTTCGGCGCCGCGAGGTGTGCGATGACGACGGTGTACACGGTGATCATGGCGGGCGGGTCGGGCACCCGCTTCTGGCCTCTCTCACGCAAGCTCCACCCGAAGCAGTTTCTGGCGCTCGCGGGCGACGGGAGCACCCCGATGAT
>CANMAT010000212.1 GCA_947494865.1 Deltaproteobacteria bacterium | reverse complement strand
TGACGCAGGTGCCCGCCTGGCAGCGCAGGCCCGTGGAGCAGTCGGTATCCGTGGCGCATCGCGTGAGGCACGCCGTGGGGCCGCACACGTACGGGTTGCACTCGGTGCGACGCGGGGTGCCGCAGACGCCGCGGCCGTCGCACGAGGCCGACGAAGATGCCACGCCGCCCGAGCACGAGGCCGCCACGCAGACCACCGTGGAGGGGGGATACGTGCACTCGGTGCGGTTCGAACCGTTGCAGCGGCCGCCGCAGGTGGTGCCGAAGTTGATGCAGGCCGCGCGGGTGCCGATGGGCGCGCCCGTGGTCGCCGAGCAGAGACCGACGCTGCCGGCGTTGCGGCACGACTCGCACTGGCCCGAGCAGGCGGAGTTGCAGCACACTCCCTCAGCGCAGACGCCCGAGGTGCACTCGCTGCCCACCGCGCAGGGGCTTCCGTTGCCGCGCGTGGTGCGGCACGTCGGGTCGCCGCCCATCGCGTCGCGGTTGCAGAACTGCCCCGGGAGGCAGTCGGCGTCGATGACGCAGCCGCCGCGGTCGTTCACGATCACCACGCCGCGGCCCGGGCCGAGCGAGCCGATGGAGTACACGCGCTGAAACGACGGCGGGTGCTGGTTGAAGTGCGAGTGCGTGAAGCAGCCCCACGCGAGGTCGCCCGGGAGCACGATGGTGGAGGACGGCCGCGTGATGCCGATGTGCACCGGGTGGGTCGCCGAGCCGGGCTCGAGGAGCTGGCCGTCGGTACAGCCGTCGCCCGTGACGCGGAAGTCGCCGATGCCCTGGAGCCACGGCACCGGGGTGTTGGCGGCGGCCTGGTAGTAGAGGCACGACGTGCTCACGAAGAGCCCCGTGCCCGACCCCGAGGTCACGTAGTGGTAGCTGTTGGTGAGAAACTTACGCGACGAGCCGATGTGCAGGTCGGAGTCGGAGCCGATGATCTCGAAGTGGCCCGTGATGGCCCCCGACCACACGCCGCGCGTGTCGGTGACCGCTTGAAACAGCGCGTTGCCCTGGTCGGCCGGGGTCGCGCAGTTGCCGCCGTCGATCCAGATGGCGTTGTACGAGGCGAACTGCGCCGTGGTCATGGAGCGCCACATCGCCTCGGTGGCGATGGTGAACTGGCCCTGGGTGGGCCCCGCGTCGCGCACGCTCGGCACGTTGGTGCGAAGGTCGTTGATGGCCGACTGGCCACCCGGCCCGTAGACGAGAACCCTACGCTGCGCTTCGGCGTCGCCGGCTGACATCAGCGCGGCCGCGAGGAGCGCACCCATTGCAAGAATCTGTTTCTTCATTCGCTTCCCTCCGAGAGGACTTACAGAGAGGTTCTCAGAAGTGCAGTGGCGTTCGCAACCCTTACGGCGCACTCTGCCGACGGCGAGCGGGCTCCGAGCGACGATTGGAGGTCGCCTCGTGCGGCGCGCTCAGCGCGGGATCTTGCGGGCGTCTTCGACGAACTTTGCGAGGCCCGCGTCGGTGAGCGGGTGCTTCGCGAGCTGATCGATGACCTTGAAGGGGATGGTGCACACATCGGCGCCGATGAGGGCCGCCTGGAGCACATGCACCGGGTGGCGCACCGACGCGACGAGCACCTCGGTGTCAAAGTCGTAGTTGCGGTAGATGGTGACGATCTTCGAAATGAGGTCCATCCCGTCTTCGGAGATGTCGTCGAGGCGGCCGATGAAGGGGGAGATGTACGTCGCCCCGGCCTTGGCCGCGAGGAGCGCCTGGTTGGCCGAGAAGCAGAGCGTCACGTTGGTGGCGATGCCCTGCTTCGAGCAGGCGCGCGTGGCCTTGAGCCCGTCGGGCGTGAGGGGGAGCTTCACCACCACGTTGGCGTGCACGTCGCGCCACTCGAGGGCCTCGCGCATCATGCCCTCGTAGTCGGTCGAGAGCACCTCGGCGGAGATGGGGCCGTCGACGAGTTCGCAGATCTCGCGCACCACGTCGACGTACTTGCGCCCGGTCTTGGCGACGAGCGACGGGTTGGTGGTGACGCCGTCGATGAGGCCCATGTCGGCGGCCTCGCGGATCTCTTTGACGTCGGCCGTATCGATGAAAAACTTCACGTAGTCTCTCCGGTGGTTGAGGGCCGCGGACGATACCTCAGCGCGCGCCGACGGGACCACTTCGTCACCGCCGCGCGGAGCCGCTCTCGGCTACTTCGCGGCGGCGATCACGATGGGGGCGGTGTTGTGAAACGACACCTTCGGAAAATCTCGCTCGGCGACCGAGAGCGCCCAGTCTGATTTGAACAGCACGACGAGCTTGTTATCCTGGTCGAACACCGCGGCGCCGTAGCCTTTGCCTTCGAAGTTGTCGACGGTGGCCTCGGGGCCGTCGACCCAACGCGCGTGCGTGTACGGCAGCATCTCGAGGTACACCTCGACGCCGTACTCGCCCTTGAGCCGGTGCTCGAGCACTTCGAACTGGAGCTGCCCCACCACGCCGAGCACGGGCGAGTGCTCCTGCCCGGGCACCACGAACTGCTGCACCGTGCCCTCCTCGACGAGCTGCGAGAGGCCCTGCAGAAACTGCTTTCGGCGCGACGGGTCCTTCACGCGCAGGCGCCCGAAGTGCTCGGGCGAGAAGCGCGGCACCGCGTCGAACACGAAGCTCTCGCCGGTGAGGAGCGTGTCGCCGATGCGGAACATCCCCGGGTCGAACACGCCCAGCACGTCGCCCGGGTAGGCCTCGTCGACGAGGGTGCGCTCCTGCGCGAAGAACTGCTGCGGCCGCGCGAGGCGAATGTCCTTGCCCAGCCGCACGTGGCGCACCCACATGCCGCTCTGAAAGCTCCCCGAGCACACGCGCATGAAGGCCACGCGGTCGCGGTGGGCCTTGTCCATGTTCGCCTGCACCTTGAAGATAAACGCCGAGAAGTTCTTGTCCTCCGCGTGCACGAGGCCCTTCGAAGAGTTGCGCGGCGCGGGCTCCGGGGCGAACTCTTTGAAGCGCGCGAGGAAGGGCTCGATGCCGAAGTTGGTCATCGCGCTGCCCCAGAACACCGGCGTGATCTTGCCCTCGCGAAAGGCCTCGACGTCGAAGTCCTCGCCCGCCGCGTCGAGCAGGTCGATCTCGTCGCGGGTGTTCTTCCACAGCGTCTCGCCCACGAGCTCGGGCAGCGACGGGTCGTCGACGGACATCTCGCGCATGTCGACCACGCTCTGCCCGTGGTCGCCCACGCGCTGAAAGAGCAGGATCTTGTGGCTCATGCGGTCGTACACGCCGCGGAAGCTCGACCCCATCCCGATGGGCCAGTTCACGGGCACGCAGTGGATGTTCAGCAGCCGCTCGATCTCGAGCATGAGATCGAAGGGGTCTTGCCCCGGCCGATCGAGCTTGTTCACGAAGGTGACGATGGGCGTGTTGCGCAGGCGGCACACCTGAAACAGCTTGCGCGTCTGCGTCTCGACCCCCTTGGCCGCGTCGATGAGCATCACGGCGCAGTCGGCCGCGGTGAGCGTGCGGTAGGTGTCCTCGCTGAAGTCCTGGTGGCCCGGCGTGTCGAGCAGGTTGAAGCGCGTGCCCGCGTAGGGAAACTGCAGCACGCTCGACGTGATCGAGATGCCGCGCTGCTTCTCGAGCTCCATCCAGTCTGACGTGGCGTGGCGGCGCGCCCGGGCCGCGCGCACCGAGCCCGCCAGGTGAATGGCGCCTCCGTACAGCAGCAGCTTCTCGGTGAGGGTGGTCTTGCCCGCGTCGGGGTGCGAAATGATCGCGAAGGTTCTACGGGGCGTGTGCGCGTCGGTGCCGGTGCTCATAGAGGGCTGCGGGCGAATACCCCACCGCGCGTGACAGGGTCAACCGCCGCGGCGCCCCCGCGCCATGAGGCCCCCTCAGGCCCAGAGCGCGAGCACACCCACCATCAACAGGAAGATGCCCACCGAGGCGAGACCGTCGATCATGAGGCGAAGAGCCGGGTTTCTCAGTCGTTGAAGCATCGTAGGCCTCTCCATCTGCCACTGGGATGCGCGTGTTGGGTGGGGCATTCATGAAGCATCAACGGCGTTCGCGAAAGTACCAATAGCCAGAACCGCCACAATCTGCTCTGCCCCCTGTTCAATCGCCGGACATGGCGGTCGCAGCGCGCGTCGGCCGGTCTGCCCGCGACGCTGCGTCGCCCGCGTTCGACGACGAATTCAAGCGCAGCGCGAGGCGCACGCGCGCTCCGTCAGAATTCGAAGCTTCGGTCTGTGGTCGCGCGAGCGTTCGGCGGGCGGCGCTCAGCGCGCCTCGACGCCGGGCGGCAGCGGGATGCCCTGCTGCTGCATCGTGGCGCGCATCTCGTTCTTCTGGATCGAGCGAAACCACGCCTCGCGCGTGTCGATCTTTCCGCCGCGCACGAGCTCGCAGAGCGCGTCGTTGAGCGTCTGCATGCCGTGCTGTCGGCCCGTCTGCATCACGCCGTAGAGCTGAAAGGTCTTCGACTCGCGGATCATGTTCGAGACGGCGGGCGTCACGATGAGCACCTCGTGGGCGGCCGCGCGGCCCCCGCCGATCTTCTTGCAGAGCGTCTGCGAGATCACCCCGCGGAGCGAGTCGGCGAGCATCGCGCGGATCTGCTCCTGCCGGTCGGCGGGAAACTGGTCGATGATGCGGTCGATGGTGCTCGGCGCCGTGCGCGTGTGCAGCGTGCCGAACACGAGGTGCCCCGTCTCGGCCGTCTCGATGGCCATGGCGACGGTCTCGAGGTCGCGCATCTCGCCCACGAGCACCACGTCGGGGTCTTCGCGCAGCGCCGCCCGCAGGGCGTCTTTGAAGCTGTCGGTGTGCACCCGCACCTCGCGCTGGTTCACCAGGCACTTCTTGTTGCGGTGCACGAACTCGATGGGGTCTTCGACCGTGATGATGTGGTCGCGGCGCGAGTTGTTGATGCGGTCGATCATTGCCGCGAGCGTGGTGCTCTTGCCCGAGCCCGTGGGGCCCGTCACGAGCACGAGGCCCTTGGGCAGGTCGCAGAGCTCGAGCATCGGGCGCGACAGCCCCAGCGTCTCGGCCGAGATGATCTCCGAGGGGATGCGCCGACACACGACGCAGGGCCCCTTGCGGTCGATGAAGGCGTTCACGCGGAAGCGCGCGAGCCCCGCGATCTCGTAGGCGAAGTCGGTGTCGTTGCGCTCGGCGAACTGCTGCTTGCAGTGCGCGGGCATGATGGAGCCGAGCATCGCGCGCATCGCCTCGGCGGTGAGCACCGGCAGGTCCGGCGACAGGGGCTTGATCTCGCCGTGGAGGCGCATCATGGGCACGCGCCCCGTGGAGATGTGAAGGTCGCTCGCCCCCTTGCCACTCATGAACTTCAAGAGCCGGTCGATGGAGGTGCTGTCGCCCTTCGGCTCCGGCGCGGGCGCCGCCGCGACCGCGGGCGCGGGGACCGGCGCCGGCGCGCTCGCGCGATGGCCCCCCTCGTCGAAGGTCGAGGCCGAGAAATTGTAGCCCTGCGCGGGCGCCTGGGGCGCCGCCGACGCGCGCGCGCCGACCTCGCTCGGGCGGTCGTTGGGCGCCGTCGAGATGCGGCTCACCGAGGGCGGAGACTCGGAGATGCGCGGCGGCTCCCACGGGGTGATGGTGACGCGCCACGAGCCCGGCGTGGGCACCACCTCGATGAACACCGACGGCGCGTCCGACGGCCAGGCGAAGCGCGTGGGCTTCGAAGCGCGGATCTCGTTGAGGTTCTGCTGCGGCGCGGCCTCCTGCACCGCGGCCACGAGGATCGCGTGCTCGACGGTCTGCGTCGAAGACTTCTCCGCGCCCGACGCGAGGCGCGCCACCACGGGGCCGTTCGACGTGAGCGACAGCGCGCGCGCGTCGATGCGGAGCATGTGCTGAATGTATCGCTCGATCTGCGCCATGGTCGCGAATAAAACCTCCGGGAGGGGGACGCCCGCGTTGGCGAAGAGCGTCTTGATCTCGCTCTTGTTGATGGCTTTGTAGTAGGCCTCGCGGGGCTCGACGAGGCCCGTGAGCACCAGGTCGAGGAGCGACTCGCCGAGCGTCACCATGCCCTCGCGCCCGCTCGTCTGCATGGTGCCGTAGAGCTGGTAGGTCTTGCCCTCGCGGATGATGTTCGACACCGCGGGCGTGCCGATGAGCACCTCGTACGCGGCCACGCGGCCCCCGCCCACCTTCTTGCAGAGCGTCTGCGAGATCACCGCGCGCAGCGACTCGGACAGCATGGTGCGCACCTGCGCCTGCCGGTCGGCGGGAAACTGATCGATGATGCGGTCGACGGTGCTCGGCGCGGTGTTGGTGTGCAGCGTGCCGAACACGAGGTGCCCCGTCTCGGCCGTCTCGATGGCGATCTCGATGGTCTCGAGGTCGCGCATCTCGCCCACGAGCACCACGTCGGGGTCCTCGCGCAGCGCCGCGCGCAGGGCCGCGCGGAAGCTGTCGGTGTGCACCTTCACCTCGCGCTGGTTGATGAGGCAGCGCTTCTCGGTGTGCACGAACTCGATGGGGTCTTCGATGGTGATGATGTGGTCGTCGCGCGTGGCGTTGACGCGGTCGACCATGGAGGCGAGCGTGGTGCTCTTGCCCGAGCCCGTGGGGCCCGTCACGAGCACGAGGCCCTTCGAAAGGTTGCAGAGCTCCATCACCTCGGACGACAGCCCGAGCTTCTC
>CANMAT010000211.1 GCA_947494865.1 Deltaproteobacteria bacterium | reverse complement strand
GGAGGGCCGTGAAAGATCACCCCGCGGGGCAACAGGCTCTCGATGGCCTGAATGTCCCCCTCGGTGCCGAGGTTCTCCTTTCTCCGTATGAGCTCGATGAGCTCTTCGCGCAAGCGGGTCTTCACCTCATGGTATCCGCCGAGGTCTCTCTCCAGGTCTACGCTGGGGAGCTCGATGTCGTCGCTCACCGTCTGCTTGCGAATCTCTTGATACACCTCTTGCGTCACGGGGCGCCCGGCGGTCGCCTCGCGGCGCGCGCCGAGGTCGTTGAAGATGCGCCGACAGCGAACAGGGTTGAGCCCCGAGACGTACTTGTAGAGCCCGAAGGGGTCGAAGTCGGTGGCGTGCAGCGACTTCGCCTCGCGCTGCGTAATGATCTTGGGCAGCGCCTCGCGGGGGATGCCCGTAATCTCTCGCCTCGCCCCGAACACGCCTTGAATCACCTTGGGGATCTCGAAGCTCGGGTCGCGAAAGCCCAGTAGAATAGCCTCCGGGTTCTCATACAACAGCGGAATCGACTCGCGCGCCTCGAGGGTGAGGCCCGTGTGCGTGGTGGTGAGCACGTCGAGGTGCAACAGCACGATGATGGTGCGGTCGACGCTGCCGCGAATGGCCTCGGTGAGCTGCTCGAGCATGCGCGGGAGGTTGCCGCGCGAGGGCGTGTCGGGCGCCGGGCGGCCGTCGATCACCACGAGCTTGGGGGCGTCTTTGGTGCGGCGCAGGCGCGCGCGCAAAGAGAGGTAGAGGTAGAGCGACAGCTCCTTGTCGCACTCGACGAGCACCGAGGTGCCGCGGCGCAGGCGCTCTTCGATGAAGGCGATGTCGGGCGCGCAGGCGGCCTCGACGGCGTCTTCGACGCGCAGCGCGGTGGGGAGCGTGGCGATGGGTACGGTGCGGTTCACGTGCGCACCTTGATGGTGACCTCGTACTCGCCGTCGCTCCCCGTGCCCTCGTGCACGCTCTCGATGGTGCCCATCGAGGCGGCCTTCTTGCGCAGGGCCTCGACGTACACGCGCTGCACGGCCTCGCCCATCTTGGCGCGCAGGTCGGGCTCCGCCGCCGAGAGCCTCTTCGCGAGCTCGGTGAGGAGCCGCTCGCGCTCCTTGGACCGCGCCTCGACGAGCTGCGTGTCGGCGTCGCCCTTGTTGCGGCCGCGCGCGCTCACGGCGTTCTCGGCGCTCGCCGTGACGGTGACCTTCGCGGCCCCCGCGTCGAGCGTGGCCGTGAGCTCGCCCAGGGCCTTCGTGAGCGTACCGTCTTCGCCGCGTGACCACCCCGCGCGGGTGAGCTCGTCGCGCAGCATCGCGGCCATCTCGGCCTCGGGCAGAATGCCCAGCAGCGAGACGCCCACGGTGAGGGTGTCGCTCGTGGTCACGGTGCTCGACGCGGTAACCCAGTTGACCCGGTAGGCGCGGCTCATGCGAGTGTCCTTTCGGCGGAGGCGTTCGGAGGGGGCGCCCACCCTAGCGGAGCGCCACCGCAGCGCAACCGCGGAAACACCCGCTCAGCCGATGACGCCCGACAGCGCGCGCGCCACGCCCTCGACCTGACGACGCGCGGGGGTGAGCACCCGGTCGGCCTCGCCCACGTACACCTGGGCCTCGTCGTAGCGCTCGTCGCCGTAGCGCTCGCCCGCCAGCTCGTCGCGCCGACGCAAGAGGCGCACGCCCACGTCGGCCACGCCCGCCACCGCGGCGAGCAGCGCGTCGCGATCCTTGAGGTTGCGCAGGCCCGGCGCGGTGGCGAGCGCCGCGCGCACGGCCTCGCCGCCGCCCGCGAAGGGGCCGCTCACCATCGACACCGCGGCGCGCAGGAGGGGGCGCGCGAGGTCCATGCGAGCGGCGCGATCGACGGCGTCGAGCCAGCCGTGGAGCGTGCGACCGAGGGCGCTCCAGCGTTGCGTGAGGTCGTCGGGCGCCTGGCGCGCGGCCCACGTCTGCGCGGCGTAGGCGCCCCACGATCGGGCGAGGCGGCCTTCGACGCACTCGACCACGCGCACGCTGCCGCGCGCCACGAGGCGGCCGTACTGCCCGCGCAGCTCGTCGGAGCTCGATCCCGTGTCGGGGTAGAGCAGCGCGGCGAGGGGCGAGCCGAGGCGCAGGCGGCGCTGCACCGTGGAGAGCTGCGCCGTCGCGAGGCGAAACGCGGGCAGCGCGGCGTGCGCCATGGCGAAGAACACCCAGTCGCCCGACGCGGTGCCGTCGCTGTCGACGAGGTCGGCGGCCACGCGCGTCGCCTTGCGCACGGCCTCGGGCGCGGCGTCGAGGGCGCCCAGCAGCGGGAGGCTCTCCGCCGCGGCGAGCCAGAACGACCGCGACGCGCGGGTGTACCGCGGCGCGAAGCCCACGCCGAGCGACGGGGTCCACGCGCGGCCCACGGCGCGGCGGCCGTCGCGCAGCACCACGCGCTCGCGGTAGCCCTCGTCGGCGCAGAGGTAGCGCGACGCCGAGCGCGCGATGCACCGGGCGCCCGCCTCGAGCAGCGCGGCCCGCGGCGCGTCGAGGCGCGCGGGCACGAGCATCGCGTCGCCGCGCGGGCGGCCCAGCAGCGCGAAGAGCACCTCGAGGGCGCGGCCTTCGTTGACAGAGAACGTCACCGCGGGCGCGGCGTGCGGCGGGGCCCCGCGGCCGAGGGGGTGCGCGCTCATCGGGCGTGGCCGATGCGGGTGAGGGCGCCGTGCACGGGCCAGCCGTTGAGGGTGATCTCGTTGCCGCGCATGCGAATCTCGACGTGGTTGCCCTCGTGAAAGCGAGGGTCGAGCGGGGAGTAGCGGTCGGAGAGAAAGTGCATCACCTGGTTGTCGGAGCCCACCCAGCGCCGCGATGTGGTGCGCCGCGCGGCGTCGTAGCGGCCGTCGACGAGCAGGTCGGTGAGCGCGAGGAGGCCGTCGGCGTCAGCCGAACGCATCGCGCGGATCTCGTCGAGGGTGTAGCCCGAGAAGACCATCACGGTGCGCCCGGCGGACCGCACCGCGCGGGCCACGGAGGCGAGCGCGGCGGCCTGCGCGAAGGGCTCGCCGCCGAGGAAGCTCACGCCCTCGACGTCTTCGGCCAGCGCCCGCGCGACCACCTCGCTGGCGCGCAATGAAGGTGCCGGCGCGCGCGGTGTGAACGAGAGCATCTCGGGGTTGCAGCAGCCCGCGCAGCGCAGGGGGCAGCCCTGAACCCAGAGGGCGAAGCGCCACCCGGGGCCCTCGGCCTCGGTGCGGGAAACCATCTGCGCGACGGAGAGCGCGGGGTCGTCGGTGGGCATGGGCTGAATCTCGAGCCTCGATAGGGGGAGAACGGCGCGAATCGCTTGCTACCACGGCACGCCGCGCGTCGCCCACGCTGGTTTCGCTGGAACTCCAGCGGCTTCGCGCGACGCGGGGCGACAGAACCCTGGCAAGGGCTTGACTTTCCGTCGAAAGGATGGACTCACGGCGCAGCGGATGTTATGCGTCCGCTGAATAACAGTTCATTTCACGGGTCTGGAGAGTTCCATGGCGAAGGCGAAGGGGACGAAGGCAGCAGCGAAGGCCAACCGCAAGGACGCGAAGCCTGCACCGAAGGCCGCGCCCGCGAAGCCTGCATCGAAGGCCGCGAAGCCTGCCGCGAAGGGCGCCGCGAAGCCTGCCGCGAAGGGCGCCGCGAAGCCTGCCGCCAAGGCGGCGAAGCCCGTGGCCGAGGCGGCGAAGCCGTCGAAGCCTCCCGTTACGTCGGTGAAGCCCGAGGCCCTGGCGGCCTCCGTCGACCCCACGTCCGAGGGGTTAATCATCAAGAAGAAGAAGGTCAAGCGCGGCGCCCCGCCGATGCTCCCGCGGCGCGTGCCGCGGCGCGCGCTGCCGCCGCTCGAGGCCGGCGCGGTGCTCCCGCCGCCCAAGCCCACCACGCCGGGCTCGCTGCACGCCCCCGCGCGCTCGCCCGAGGGGGCCGAGAGGCTCAAGGCCAACCTCACGCGCGCCATCAACGCCCTGCAGCGCCTCAAGGCCCTCAAGCGCAACATCCAGCGCCAGTTCTGGGACGCGGCGCTCACCCTCCACGAGCTCTCGCAGCCCGACCTCTACCAGGCCAAGGGCTACGGCTCGTGGGAGTCGTTCCTCGAGCGCGAGGTCGAGCGCGAGCTCGGCATCGGCCGCGTGCAGGCGATGGACCTCGTGCGCATCGTCAAGATCTTTCAGCGCGACGCCGCCGAAGAGATCGGCCTCGAGAAGCTCCGCAAGGCCCTCCGCGAGATCTATCCCGAGCAGGGCTCGCAGTCTCCCGCCCCGACGACGGGCGCATCGGGTTAGTCTCCGCCCGTCGTGCTCGCTCTTGGCCTCGTCGCCGTTTTCGTATTCCTCAACGGCTTCTTCGTGGCCGCCGAGTTCGCGCTCGTAAAGCTCCGCGCGACCCAGCTCGAACAGATCTCCCGCCGCAACGACGCCGCCTCGCGCGCCACCGTCGACGTCGCGCAGCGCCTCGACCGCTACCTCTCGGCCACGCAGCTCGGCATCACCCTGGCCTCGCTGGGCCTCGGCTCCGTGGGCGAGCCCGCCATCACCCACGGCCTCGAGCACGCCCTCGCGCCCCTCGGCATCGCGCACCCGCCGACGCTGCACTCCATCGCCCTCGTGCTGGGCTTCTCGGTGCTCACGGGCGCCCACATCGTGTTCGGCGAGCTGGTGCCCAAGCTCATCGCCATTCGCTCGGCCGAGCGCGTGGCCCTCGCCATCGCGCGCCCGCTGCGGGTGTTCTACTGGCTGGTGTTCCCGGGCCTCATCGTGCTCAACGGGGCCTCGTCGGTGCTGCTGCGGGCGCTGGGCTTCCCCGCCCTCCACGACGCCGAGGGGGCCCTCTCCGAAGAGGAGATCCTCGGGATGCTCACGCAGGCCTACGCCAAGGGTCGCCTCTCGCAGCCCAAGCGTCAGCTCCTCGAGCGCGTGGTGCGCTTCACCGAGCGCACGGCGCGGCAGGTGATGGTGCCCCGCGTCGACGTCACCTGGCTCGACGCCGACATGCCCTTCGAGCCGGCCATTCAGCGCGCGCGGGCGTCGGGCTTCACGCGCTTTCCGCTCGCCGAGGGGGGCAACCTCGACCGCATCGCGGGCTACGTGAACATGAAAGACCTCCTGCTCGCCACGGTGCGCCCGAAGACGCTCCGCGAGGCCATGCGCGAGGCGCCGCTCGTGCCCGAGACCACGGGCCTCTTCGACCTCATGCGCGAGATGCAGCGCAGGCAGCTCCCCATGGCCGTGGTGGTCGACGAGTACGGCGGCACCAGCGGCATCGTGACCCTCGAAGACGTGCTCGAAGAGATCGTCGGCGAGATCCGCGACGAGCATGACGAGGAGGCCCCCAAGGTCGAGACGCGCCCCGACGGGTCGTTCGTGGCCGACGGCATGGTGGCCCTCGACGAGCTGCGCGCGCAGGGCGTTGACATGTCCGAGACCGACGCCGACACCGTGGGCGGCGCGGTGCTCGAGCGCCTCGGGCGCCTCGCCCGCGTGGGCGACAGCGTTCGCTTCGGCGAGTGGGTGGTCACCGTCGAGACCATGCGTCGGCGCCGCGTGTCGCGCGTGAGCGTGCGCAAGAGCCCCGAGGCCCAGACGACGGCCTGAGGGGCGCGCGAGCGGTGCCACCGCACGAGGTCGCGCGATGTTTCTCGGCGCTGATCGGGTGCATCACATGTGATGCGGCCCGTCACCACCTGTGATGCAGCGTCGAAGCGTCATGGCCCGGCGTGTTCGCCGAGGAACATCCACTGCGCGAAGTGATCGCGGAGGCGTGCATGAGGCGCTTGCAGACGTGGGTTCGCCGAGGCCGATGCGCGCGCTTGCAGGGGGGGTTCGCCGAGGCCCATGAGCACGATTGCAGACGGTGAGGGCCGTGAGCACGATTGCAGACGGTGAGGGCCGTGAGCACGATTGCAGACGGGGGTTCGCCGAGGCCCATGAGCGCGTCTATTGCGGCTCACCCCCGGCTGTACGTCCGAGGTCACCCGCTTCGCGGGTTGCAGGGGAATGGGGTGCCTCCCACTCGGCGACATGGGTCGCGCTGGCGTGATGCTCGTGTTGTCGTTCGATGTAGCGGCGCACCGTCTCGCACTCTGACTCTCGGAGCGAGAACGCGCCGTAGCCCTCCTGCCACGCGAAGTCGGCGACGCCGAGCGTGTCGGCGATGAAGTGCGACGTGCCGACCTTGAGCGCCCGAACGAGATCTGAAACAGCGACCGTGGGATGGAAGCCCACGAGCAGGTGAACGTGGTCGGCGACGCCTCCCACTGCGAGCGCGACACACTTTCTGCCGCGGCATACGCGTGCGAGGAGACCGTGCACACGCCGAGCGCGCGACGGGTCGAGGCAGGGCAACCTGCCCGCCGTGCCCCACACGAGATGAACATACAACCGAACATGAACTGATCTCATGTTCGCTTCATCGGCGCGCAGTCGCGTGCAGTTGCCTCGCCTGCAACCCGCGGAGCGGGTGACCCCTGACGTACAGCCGGGGGTGAGCCGCAATAGACGCGCTCATGGGCCTCGGCGAACCCCCGTCTGCAATCGTGCTCACGGCCCTCACCGTCTGCAGTCGTGCTCATGGGCCGTGGCGAACCCCCGTCTGCAATCGCGCTCATGGGCCTCACCGTCTGCAATCGCGCTCATGGGCCGTG
>CANMAT010000210.1 GCA_947494865.1 Deltaproteobacteria bacterium | reverse complement strand
TGGAGTACGTGCCCGGCGGCAGCCTCGCGGCGCTCATTCACCGCGGTCGCCTCGCGCCCGCGCGCGTCGAGGCGATCGCGTGGCAGATCGCGAGCGCGCTCGACGTGGCGCACCGACGAAGGGTGGTGCACCGCGACCTCAAGCCCGAGAACGTGTTGCTCGTGTCTTCGCTCGAAACGGGCGGCGCTGACGTGGTGAAGGTGGTGGATTCCGGCATCGCACGCAGGCCGCCGAGCACGCCCCACGAGCGGCCGCTCACCATCACCGGCGCCATGCTGGGCACGCCGGCGTTCATGGCGCCGGAGCAGTTCATGGGCGAGGCCGCCGACGCGCGCGCCGACGTCTATGCGCTCGCGCTGGTGGTCTACCAGATGCTTTCGGGCGTGCTCCCCTGGGCCGGCGGCACCGTGATGGAGTGGGGCGAGGCGCACATGAACCAGGCGCCGCGTCCGCTGCGCACGCAGCCCGGGTGCGCCGACCTCCCCGAGCGCTACGACGCCGCGATCGCGCGCGCCCTCACCAAGAACGTTCGCAACCGCACGCCCTCCACGCTGGAGTTCGTGCGCGACCTCACGGGCTCGTCGCAGCCCGGGGCCTCGGCCTCGCCCGCCGCCGCGATCGCGGTGACACCGGGCGGGCTCCCCGCGGGCGGCGACGACTTCGCCCCGCCGGTGCGCCGCACGTCGCCCGTCGTGATCGCGCTGGTGCTCGCGGCCATCGCCCTCGCGGGCGCCGTCGCGGCGTACTTCGTGGTCCAGCTCGTCGGGGCTCCGCGCACCGTCGAGGGCTCGGCGCCCGACGCGGCAGTCGACGCCACGGCCCTCGTGCAGCCTCCTGCGCCCGCCGCCTCATCGGCCTCGGCGGTCGAGCCCTCGCGCTCCCGCGACGCGGGCGCTCCGCGCCCCGATGCCGTCGCGCACCGAAACGCCGCGCGGGCCGCGACGAGCGCGCGCGCCTCGCCGCGGTCGACCTCACCGCGCAGCCGGTGACACTGCGCGGAGCTGTACATTTCCCTCGAAAGCGTGACAGGGTAGTCCCGTATTGGGTGTGGGGGCGCTGCTGCTCTGCCGCCCTCGATTGCTGGGGAGCGCTTTGATGACCGGTGTAGACAGAAAGGGCGCCGCGCCGGGCGGTGCGACACACATGCGCGAGCCGACGCCGTTGACGCAGGCAGAGATGGACGACCTCGACGCGATGCTCGACCGCGTGGGACGGGGCCTGTACGCGCTGCTTGGCCTCGCGCGCGACGCCGACCGACCGGCCGTGCGCGCCGCGTACTTCGAACTCATGAAGCGTTACCACCCCGACGTTTTCTGGGAGCGCGACCTAGGCCTGTATCGCCCGCGCGTCGAGGCGCTTTTTCGCGAGCTCACGGCAGCGTTCGAGGTGCTGTGCGACCCGCATCGCCGGTCTGCCTACGACGAGGCGCAGGGCCCCGTGAAGGCTCCCGCTCCTTTGCCTCCGATGCCTTCGACGGCGAGCCCCTCGCGCGGCTCCATCGTGCCGCCGCCGACGACCTCTGGCACGCACGACGTGGGCGCGCGACGCTCCGACGTGGGGCTTTCTTCGCCGCCCGCGCGCGAGCGGCTGCGCTCCTCGAGCGATCGTCCGCCGCCCTTGAGCGAGCGCCCGCCGCGGCGGTCGAGCGACCGGCCGTCGCGCTCGACGAGCGAGGTGCCGCCCCCCATGCCCGAGGAGCGGGTGCCGCGCGAGATCACCCTGCAGTCGCTGATGCGCTCGCGGTCGGAGCACCTCGCGAAGCAGCGCCGCGAGCGCGTGACCGAGCTCGAGGAGCGCATCCGTCAGGCCGAGATCCGCAACGAGGCGGGCGAGGTGCTCACGCTCCTCCGCGAGGCCGCGGGGCTCGCGCCCGACGACGCGGGGCTCCGCAGCCGCCTCGCGCAGGCCGAGGCCGCCGCCTCGACGGTGCTCTTCGAGCGGTACCGAAACTACGCGCGCGTCTGCGAGAAAGATCAGCGCTGGGAGCCCGCCGTCGAGGCCTGGATCCGCGCGAGCGACCAGCGCCCCGACGACGTCGCGCTGCTCCTTTCGGTGGTGAACGCCTCGTGCGAGGGGCTCATCGACCTGCCCCGCGCTGCGGAGTACGCGCGCCGCGCCACGCAGCTCGACGCGCAGTCGGCCGACGCGTTCGCGCTTCAAGCGCGCGTGTTTCTCCTCGCCGGGCGCATGGCGAGCGCGCGCGGTGCCGTGGAGAACGCGCTGCGCATCGCGCCCTCGCACGCGGCCGCCGTGGAGCTCGCGCGGCGCCTCAACGTCAAGGTGCGCTGAGGCGCCTCAGCCGTCGACGAGAACGCCGGGGTTCATCACCGCGGCGGGGTCGAGGGCGCCCTTGACGGCCGAGAGCGACGCGGCGAAGAGGTCGGGGCGCTCGCGGTCGTACCAGGGCCTGTGCGTGCGCCCCACCGCGTGGTGGTGCGTGATGGTGGCCCCGTTGCGCCCGAGGGCCTCGCTCGCGGCGGCCTTCACCGCGGCCCACTGCGCGAGCTCGTCGCCCTCGCGCGCGCGGCCGAGGAAGGTGTAGTACGGCGCCACGCCGTCGGGGTACACGTGCGTGAAGCGGCACGTCACGCGCCCGCCGCCGCAGTGGGTCGCGAGCGCCTGCGTGACCGACGCGACGACGTCGCGGTGCAGCGCGCCGAAGCGCGACCACGTGCACGCCGTCTCGAAGGTGTCGGCCATGACGCCCACCGAGACCAGCGCGCTCTGGAGGTACGGTGCCCCCAGGAACGCGTCGCGCCACCGCTGCGACATGCCCTCGCGCTGCGACGCCGACGAGGCCTCGCGCCGCGTCACCCCGTCGGGCGAGGCGCCGCCGCGCGCCGCGCAGAGCTCCAGCGCGCGCGCGATGGCCGCGTCGGGCGCGTGATCGTACGATTCGAAGCCCAGGAGGAGCACCGCGCCGCCCTCGCCGGCGAACACGCCGTTGAGCATGGCCTCGGCGGCGTCGAGGAGGCGGCAGTTGGCCGGGTGCAGGCCCGACTGCGCGACGGCGCGCGCGGCCTCGACGGCGTCGTCGAAGCGCTCGAAGAGTGCGCTCGCCGAGAGGCGCCACACGGGCCTCGGCTGCACGCGCATCCACGCGCGGGTGATGACCCCGAGGGCGCCCTCGGAGCCCAGCACGATGCGGTTCGCGTCGGGCCCCGCCCCCGACGCGGGCACGCGCGGGGTCTCGTAGACGCCCGCGGGGGTGACCATGCGAACGGCCTCGGTGAGGTCGTCGATGTGCGTGTAGAGCGTGGCGAAGTGGCCGCCAGCGCGCGTGGCGATCCACCCGCCCAGCGTGGAGAACTCGAACGACTGCGGGAAGTGTCGGAGCGTGAGCCCGCGCGCGCCCAGCAGCGCCTCGACGCGCGGACCCGTTGCGCCCGCCTCGATGCACGCGACGCGCGACACCTCGTCGAGCTCGACGAGCCCGTCGAGGCGCGCGAGGTCGAGGGAGAGCGTCGCGCGGTGGCGACCGCCCGGGGCCCGCTCGACGCCGCCCACGACGCTCGTGCCGCCGCCGTATGGCACGACCGCGACCCCCTCGGCCGCGCACCAGGCCAGCGCGCGGGCGACGTCGGACTCGCTGCCGGGGAGCGCCACCAGATCCGGCGCGGGGCTGAAATCGCAATAAAATCCGCGGAGTACGTCGCGGTAGGCGCGGCCGTACGTGTGGTGGATGCGCGCCTCGCGGTCGTCGGTGACGAAATCGGCGAGCGCCGCGGGGACCCCCACGCGCGGGGCCGGGAGCCGCGCGTCGGCGATGCGCGGGAGCGGGCGCGGGCGGAGGTCGTCGGCGCCGAGGAGCGCGCCCACCTGATCGGCGAGCGTGCGGCGCGCGGCCTCGTCGGGGAGGCGTTGCTCCCAGCCCCAGGCCCAGAAGCTGCGGGTGAGCGGCGTTTCGCGCATGGGCGGTGCCTCGTCTGGTGTGGCGTGATCGGAGTGAGAGACGCGCGGCGCGAGGCTACTCGGCGACGACCTGCGCGAGGAAGCGCTGGGCGTCTTCGAGGGCGGGGTCTTCGGAGAGCGCCTTGCGCGCGAGGAACACGGCCTTCTTGGCGTCGCCCTGCGACTGCGCGATGACGCCCTGCTTGAGGAACGCCTGCGCGCGGCTCATGGGCGCGGGGTTCTTCATGAGGGTGACGGCGCGCAGCGCCTTGAGCGCGACCTCGTGGTTGCCCAGCTCCATCGACACATCGGCCAGCTCGGCGGCGATCTGGCCGTTCTGCATGTCGGTTTCGAGGGCCGCGTTGAGCCACGCCATCTCGATGTTGTGGTCGCCCGCGGCGTACGCGAGGCGCCCCATGCGCTGCTGGAGGACGGCGAGCTCCTTGGAGCGCTTGCCCTTGTGCGTGGCGATCGACTCCTCGAGCACGCGCGAGGCGTCTTCGAGGCGCTCGCTCACGGTGTAGGCGTCGGCGAGGAGCACCGTCACGTCGTGGTCGATGGGCTTGATCGCGAGCGCTCGCTCGAGCGCCGCTACCGCCTGCGCGGCGTCGCCGGTGGCCTCGAGCCAGGCCTCGCCGGACTTCTTGAGCGCTTCGAAGCGCGCAGCGTCGTCGTCGGTGGCGTCGGCCTCGTCGAGCCAGAGGGCGGCCACCTCGCGGGTGGCGCCGCGCGTCGCGTGGAGGGCGCGCAGGCGCTCTCGCAGTCCGGCGTCGGCGCGGTTCGCCGCGTATGCGATGGTGAGGCCGTCGAGCGCGTCGTCGGGTCGACCCGCGAGCGCGCAGGTGTCGGCGAGGCGCAGCGCCGCCGCGACGGACGCCTCGCCGTCGAGGAGCTCGACGAGGCGGGCGTACATGGCGGCGGCGTCGTCCCACCGCTCGGCCGCGGCGTGCTGCTCGGCGAGGCGCCGCAGCACCTCGACGTCGTCGGGGAAACGCTCGGCCCACGCGGCGAGCAGCGCGTCGGCGCGCGCCGCGTCGCCGGCCTCGGGGAGCACCGCGATGAGCCGCATCGTGAGCGTGCGCTCGGTCTCGCCGTCGCGCGCATGGGCTGCGTCGAGGCGCGCGCGGTCGAGGGCCGCGGCGAGGTCGACGGCGACGGGCGCACCGCCGCCCTGCGCGAGCGCGGCCTCGAGGTCGTCGAGGGCGCCCACCTCGTCGCCGCCCTGCGCGCGCACGCTGGCGCGGAGTCGCAGGAGGTCGACCGCGCGCTCGCCGCCCTCGAGCGCGGTCGAGATCTCGGCCACGGCCTCGGCGTGGCGGTCGAGCGTCACGAGGCACTGCACGCACTCGTCGAGGAGGTCGAGGTCGCCGGGGACGTCACGCCGGGCGCGCTGCAGGAGCGCCGCAGCCTCCGCGTGCTGGCCGAGCTGATCGCGGTGGATCGCCGCGGCGGCGCGCAGACCGACCGCGCGCATCGCGGGCTCGGCGCGGTTGGCGGCGTCGAGCTCGCGGAGGCCGGCGAGCGACGACCAGTCGTGGCGCGCCTCGTAGCGGGCCGCGAGGCGGTCGCGCAGCGAGGCGTCGCTGGGCATCGCGCGGAAGCCGGCCTCGAGCGCGCGCTCGACGCCCGCGTCGTCGCCGAGCTCCTCGCGGAGGCGCGCGAGCTCGGTGGAGAGCTGCGCTGCGGCGGCGCCCGTCTCGCGGGCCAGGAGGCGCTCGGTGAGCGCCGCGCGCTCGCCGGGGTCGTCGTCGAGGGTGAGCATCCCGAGGAGGGCGCGCAGCAGGGTGACGCTCTCGGGCGCGACGTCGAGTGCCGAGCGCAGCGCGTCGAGCGCGTCGCCGCGCCGGGTGGGCGCGAGCAGCGTCGCGAGGCGCAGCCCGAGGGTCGCGGTCGCCGCAGCGTCGCCCTGGTCGCGCGCCTGGTCGAAGCGTCGCGCGAGAAGCTCGGCGAGGTCTTCGGCGCGGCCCGCGCGCTCGTACACGTCGGCGAGGAGCGTGGTGGCGGCGGTGTCGTCGGGGTCTTCGTCGAGCACGCCGCGGAGCGCCGCGACGGCCTCCTCGGCGCGCGCGGGATCGGCCAGCAGGATCCGCGCCCGCTCGAGCCGCAGGCGGTTGCGGGCCGCCTGATCGAAAACGTTCTCGACGGTCTCGTCGATGAGGCGCTCGACGCGCTCGTTGTCGCCGAGCATGCGGTACACGTCGAGCAGGGGCTCCCACACGGCGCGCTCCGCCGGGTCGCGCTGGCGGAGGCGCTCGTACGTCTCCGCGGCGAGGCGCAGGTCGCCGAGGGGCCCCGCTGCGAGCGAGGCCACCTCGAGCCCGAGCTGGTGCCCCTCGTCGACGTCGGCCGCCACCGAGGCGCGCTGGAGCCACGCGACGGCCGCGGCGAGGTCGCCGATCGACTTGCTGCGCTCGGCGAGGGCGACGAGGGCCCACACCGACTCGCGCGCGTCGCCGCGCGCCTCGCCGAGCGCCACCGCGCGGCGCAGGAGGCCGTCGGCCCGCGCGTCGTCGTCGAGCGCGGCGGCGAGCTCGACGCCCTCGCGGAGGAGCTCCGTCGTCGCGTCGTCGAGGCTCGCGCGGAGCGCGATCGCGTCGAGCACCGCCACAGCGTCGCCGCCGTCGCGCGCGATGCGCAGGAGGAGGTCGAGCGCGGCCTCGTGGTCGGGGTGCGCCGCGAGGGAGCCGCGCAGCGCGCTGACGGCGCGCGCGGGGTCCTCGTCGCGCTCGAGGGCCCACGCGAGCCAGGTGACGCCGTCGTTGCGCGTCGCCTCGTCGCCCTGCCCGAGCT
>CANMAT010000209.1 GCA_947494865.1 Deltaproteobacteria bacterium | reverse complement strand
GTCGCGCACACCTGCCACGCCGCGTCGCCCGTGTAGAGGCGCCTCCCGCCGCGACCGAACTGTCCGAGCACCCCCTGTGTGACCGACAGGTCGTCCCACGAGACGATGTAGACGTGCGACGTCGAGGGCACCGCGTCGCTCGGGATCGTGTAGGCCTCGGGCCCCACGCCGACGGGGCAGTTGAAGATCTGCCCCGCCGTGGTGGCGCGCGAGCCCTGCACGTACGTGACGATCGACGCCCCCGTGCCGAAGCCGAAGCTGTACGCGTTGTCGGCCGTGATGATCACCTCGATGGGGGGCGGCGGCGCATCGACGGGCGGCGCGTCGACGACGTCATCGCCCCCGTCGGCGTGCGCATCGGAGGCCGCGTCGGCAGCGGTCACGTCGGCGGCCACATCGACGGCGGGTCGATCGGAGGGGGCCGCGTCGGGCGCCGCGTCGGTGAGGTCGTCCGCGGCGTCGCGCGACAACGAGGCGTCGCGCGGGGGCGCGCGGTCTTCACCAACATCGAGGGGCGACGCGTCGAGGGGCGACGCGTCGAGGGGCGACGCGTCGAGGGGCGACGCGTCGGGGGGCGTCGCGTCGAGGGGCGACGCGTCGGCGGGGGGCGAAGGCGCGCGAACGGGTTCGCCGCATCCGCAGGAGAGGGCCATCACGAGGAGCGCAGCGCGGCCTGTGTTCGAGCGCATACTCGTGCGAACGTATCGCACCGGCGGGGCTCTTCGATACGGGTTCGATGGCCGATGCGCTCGGCGCGCGCACCGCGATCGACGTTGGCCCTATGGGCGCCTCTCCGCGCGGGCGACGGGGTGCGCTACGACGCCCGAGGGCGGAGACGCGCGGCGGACGTCACGCTGCGGCTTCATCTCGCGCGGCGAGGAGGGTAACGTCGCCGCACGATGGACTTCTCCGAATCCGAGACGGTAACAACGCTCCGCGGCGTGGTGAGAGATTTCTTCAAGCGCGAGGTGCTGCCGCTCGAGCCCTCGGTGCGGCGCGACGGCTTCGTCGCCTCGCTGCCGAAGCTGGCGCGCGCGAGGGAGCGCGCCCGCGAGACGGGACTCTTCGCCGCGTTCATGCCGAAAGACGTCGGCGGCGCCGGCCTCACGCTCCTCGAGTTCGCGTGCATGAGCGAGGAGCTCGGGCGCAGCCCCATCGGGCACTACGTCTTCAACTGCCAGGCGCCCGACGTCGGCAACATGGAGCTGCTCCACAAGTTCGGCACCGACGCGCAGAAGGAGCGGTTTCTGTTGCCCCTCGTGCGCGGCGAAATCCGAAGCTGCTTCACCATGACCGAGCCCGAGCACGCGGGCTCCAACCCCGTGTGGCTCTCGACCACCGCGCGCCGCGACGGCGACGACTGGGTGATCCGCGGGCACAAGTGGTTCACCACGGGCCACGAGGGCTCGGCCTTCGCCATCTGCATGGCCGCCACGAACCCCGAGGCCTCCGAGGCGCACGGGCGCGCCAGCATGATCCTCGTGCCCACCGACACGCCGGGCTTCGAGCGCGTCGCCAACCTGTCGATCATGGGCGACCGCGGCGGCGACTGGGCCAGCCACGCCGAGGTCACCTACCACGACGCGCGCGTGCCCCTCGACAACCTCCTCGGGGGCGAGGGCGCGGGCTTCGCGCTCGCGCAGGAGCGCCTCGGCCCCGGGCGCATCCACCACTGCATGCGCTGGATCGGCATCTGCGAGCGCGCGTTCGAAATCATGTGCACGCAGGCCGCGACGCGCGAGCTCGCGCCGGGCAAGCCCCTGGGCTCGCGCCAGATGGTGCAGTCGTGGATCGCCGAGAGCCGCGCGGAGATTCACGCCGCGCGCCTCATGGTGCTGCACGCCGCGTGGAAGATCGAGAACGAGGGCGCCTACTCCGCCCGCGAGGAGATCTCGCTCATCAAGTTCACCGTCGCGCGCACGCTGCAGCGGGTGCTCGACCGCGCGCTCCAGTCGCTCGGCGGCCTCGGCATGACCGACGACACGCCCATCGCGTTCTGGTGGTCGCACGAGCGCGCCGCGCGCATCTACGACGGCGCCGACGAGGTGCACATCGACGCCGTCGCCCGCAGGATTCTCCGCGGCTACGGGATGAAGAAGCCCGCCTGAGAGGATGCCATGGCAGAAGCGATAACCGTACCCAAGAGCGCCGCCGACGCCGCGCAGCAGAGCGGCCACGGCTGCGTCGATTGCGAGCAGAAGAAGCCCGCGGTAGACACCGCGCACCCGTGGCTCCGCAAGCTGGCGACGGCGAAGCTCGCCAACGGCGACGACGGCAGCTGCGTGCGCACCACCCTCGGCAACATGGATCGCCTCGGCATCCCGAGCTTCGCCGGCGGCACCATGGGCGACCCCAACAACTCGCGCGGGGCCATGGTGCAGATGATTCGCAACGGCCAGTGGACGTCGATGCCCCTCGAAGGCTCCCAGCTGCGCACCATCGCGAGCCCCTATGGCACCGTGAAGGCCAACGTGCTCAACGCCGACGCCTACGAGCGCATGGCGAAGGCCGGCGAGGTGCCCAGCGGCGCGGTGATCTTTCAGACCCGCCACGGGTGGAGCGCCAACAGCACGGCGAGCGGCAACGACATGGGCATCGTGCGCAACGGCGGGCGCGTGACCCACAACTATCGCCCCATGAGCCCGGTGATCTACTCCGACGCGCGCGAGGTGGTGGTGCTCGTGCCGCGGGGCTCGGTCGCGCGCTGAGCGGGCGGCGCGCCGCGCTCGCCGAAGTGGATCGCGAGGGCGTCGGCGAAGGCGCGCACCCGCTTGGGCCGAAAGCGGCCCGCGGGGTGAAACAGATGAATCTCCTGCTCGGCGTGCTCGGTGTAGCGCGCCAGAACGCGCACGACGCGCCCGTCGGCCTCGTCGGCCTCGAAGAAATAGGGGGTCGTGTACGCGATGCCGATGCCGCCGAGCACGCCCGCGTAGAGCATGGCGTTGCTGTTGGTGGTGAGCGTGCCGCGCGTGAGCACCGCGAGCGGCGCGCGAGGCAATGGGTCGACGAAGTGCCAGCGCCGATCGGGGTAGCTCAGACAGTTGTGACCCGCGAGGTCGGCGGGGGTGCGCGGCGCGCCGTGGCGGGCGACGTAGGCGGGCGACGCGAAGACCGCGCTGCGAAACTTCACCAGGCGACGGCGCACGTGTGACGTGTCGGGGAATCGCAGCCCCGGCCCGCGCGCGGCCACCAGGAGGTCGAAGTCTTCGCGCAGGTGCGTCAGGGGATCGGCCACCGCGCGGAGCGTGAGGTGCACCGCGGGGTGCTCGCGCAGAAACCGCGGAATCACCTGGTGGTGAAAGCCCGAACTCGCGAACGACGACGGCATGATGACCCGGAGCTGGCCGGACACGTCGGTCCCCATGTCGCGCACGGCCTCTGTCGCCTCGCTGAGCAGCGTCGGGATGCGCGCCACGCGGTCGTGAAAGAGCCTCCCCGCCTCGGTGAGCGCGAGACTACGGGTGGTCCGTTGCAAGAGCTGCACGGCCAGGCGCGCCTCGAGCGCCTGCACCCGCCGCGTGACCACCGAGGCCGACACGCCCAGCGCCGCCGCCGCTGCCGCGAACGACCCGCCCTCGACCACGCGCGCGAAGGCCTCGATCTCTTCGAAGGTACCCGCCATCGGTGACCATTGCTCTCTCTGCAAGAGTCCCTTGCGAGAATCATTCTGGTCGAAGACCCGCAGTGGTGGCAATGGAGCGACCCAGAGGCAACCTACAATGCTCCGCTCCATGCCCCGAATCACGGCCGCCGTCGCACTCCTCGTCGCCTGCGCCGCCGAGCCCGCGGGGCCGCCCGCGACCGACGCAAGCGCGGCCGACGCAAGCGCGACCGACGCAAGCGCGGCCGACGCCACCGCCGCCGACGCCACCGCCGCCGACGCCACCGCCGCCGACGCCACCGCCGCCGACGTCACCGCGACCGACGCCACCGCGACCGACGCCGCCGCCACCGACGCCGCCGCGACGCAGCGCACGCGCCTCGAAGGCCTCGTCGACGAGGTAGCGCGCGGCCTCTGCGGCGCCCTCTACCGCTGCTGCGACGCGGCGAGCCGCGCGTCGTTCTTCGCCCCGCTGCGCGCGGCGCCGCAGCTCGCCGCCCTGCGGGATCGCATCCCCGCCGACGGGGTCCTCGATCGCGCGCTCTGCGCGCCGCTCCTCGCAGAGGCGTACCGCGTCGTCCCGCTGGGCGGCTGGGTGCGGGACGCGCTCGCCGGGCGCGTGACCTTTCGCCCGACGGAGGCCGACGCCTGCCTCGCGCGCCTCGCCGACGCACCCTGTGGCGCCGCGGTGAGCGAGGCCCTCTTCGACGGAACGTGCTTCGGCTTCGGCGCGCCCGAGGGCGGCCCCGCGCAGCGCCGGATGTTCGCGCGCACCGACGCCGAGGGTGCCCCCTGCGCCGCCATCGGCGACGGCGTGGGCGGGGCCATCTACGGCAACTGCGACCCTACGCGTGCGTTCTGCTGCGGCGGCACCGCCGGGCGCTGCGCCGTCGTCGGCAGCGGCACCGGCACCTGCCGGGCCGTCGCCGCGCTTGGGGAGGCCTGCGGCATCGCGCCCGAGCTTCGCGTGTGCGCAACGGGCAACGAGTGCGATTCCGGTCGTTGCATCGCCGTCGCCACCGCGCAGCTCCGCACCGGCGACACCTGCGCGATGGGCGTACGCCTCCTGGGCAACTGCCGTGACAGCTTCTGTGACCTCGGTCGTAGCAATCGCTGCGTCGCCCTTGCACGCGACGGCGCGACGTGTTCGCTCCCCTACGAGTGCCAGAGCGGGTCGTGCTCCGCGGGGCGTTGCGCTGCGGCCACGTTCTGCACGCGCCCCTGAGCAGACGCCCCTGACCTCTCCCAGACGACGACGCCCACGAGGAAATCCGCCGTGCACCGACCTCTTCTGATCGCGCTCTGCGCAGCCCTCGTCGGCTGCGGTGACACCACCACCCCGAGCGTCGACGGCGGCGCACCCGACGCCAACACACCCGACGCCGCTGCGTCCGACGCCAGCGCACCCGACGCCAGCGCACCCGACGTCGCCCCGCCCGTCGAGCCCGTAGAGAGCGCGGTGTTCCGGCATCTTTTGGGTCGCTTCGACTCCGCGGCGCAAGCGCTCTCCGACGCGCGATACCTCGCCATTCGCGTCGAGGCGTGCCGCGTGGCGGCGCCCCTGCTCGGCGAGCGGGTGCTCTACCTCGAACAGTCGCGCACGGGCATGGCCCCCTACCGTCAGAGGCTCTACGTGATCGAGCGCGACGGCGCCGATGACCGCGCCGTCTCGCGGGTGTTCGAGCTGAACAACCCCGCCTCGTATGTGGGCCTGTGCGCCGACCCCTCGCGCGAGACCTTCACGCCCGACGACGTCATCGAGCGCGCGGGCTGCGCGGTGCACCTCACGCGCGTGGGAGACCGCTTCGAGGGCGGCACCGACGGGCGCGCGTGCGAGAGCACCCTCATGGGCGCCTCCTACGCCACCAGCGAGGTCGTGCTGCGCGCCACCGGCTTCTCGTCGTGGGATCGCGGGTTCAACGCCGCCGCCACGCAGGTGTGGGGCGCCACCGCGGGCCCGTACCTCTTCGCGCGCCGCGGGCCCATCGAGCCGTGGTCGGCGAGCGATCGCTGACCTCCGGGTTACGCTTCGCGGTTATGGGGTCGCGAAGCGCAGCCCCTCGACGCCGTCGTCGCCCCACGCGATGGGCCCGTAGGGGCCCGCGGTGACGCCGTGATCGAGCCCGCAGCGCACGTCCGCGACGCGGGTCCAGCCGCCGCCGTCGAGGCGGGCGAGGTGTAGCGCGCCGTCGTCGCCGCGAACGGTCACCGCGGCGCCGCCGAGGGGGAGCGCTACGGCGCGCACCGACACGGTGGGAGCGCCCGCCCACAGCACCTCGCCGAGCGCCGTGAGGTCGCCCGGCGCCGCGCGCCACACGCGGAGCCGCTGGGCCCCCGCGACGAGCTCCGACTGAACGACGAGCGCCGTCACGCCGCGGCGACCGTCGATGGCTTCGAACCAGACCACCTCGGCGTCGTCGAAGCGCGCGAGCACCGCGGGCGGCGCGATCACCGTCGCCGTGCGCGCGGGCGTACCCAGGAGCGCGCGCCGCGCGGCGTCGACCCAGAGCAGCGCCACCGCGCCGTCGGCGAAGGCGCTCACGCGCACGAGCTCGGCGCCCGGCGCGAGGTCCTGCGCGCCCGCGACGGCGCAGCCCCCCGCGGCGTCGACGTGGATCCACACGACCCGCGCCGCGCCGCCGGGCGCCTCGTAGAGGGGCACGCGCATCGAGCCGTCTTCGAACTGCACGGGCTCGAGCATGCGGGCGCTCGCGTCGAGCGCGAGAGACACTTCGAAGCGCGCCTCGACGGCGCCCTGGTGATCGACGCGCGCGCCGCCGAGGCGCCCGTCGCCGTGCCACACGGCCCAGTAGCGAAAGGCGGGCAGCGGCGGGTCGGCCCGCGGCGAGAAGGCGTGCTGCGCCACCGCGACGCGCCCCGCGCCGGGCCAGGCGCACGCGTCGAACGCGAAGGTGGTCCCCCGCGGCGCGGCGTACCCGGCGACGCGGAGCGACACGGCGGTGGGCGTCGCGAGGGCGTGCGCGAGGTAGAGGCCGCTCGACGCGAGGCGCGCGTGACCGCTCGCGACGTGATCCGCGGACACCACGTCGAGGGCGCGCGGCGGCGTCTCGGCGACGGCGCCGTCGGGCGCGACG
>CANMAT010000208.1 GCA_947494865.1 Deltaproteobacteria bacterium | reverse complement strand
TGCGACGGCAACCCCGCCAACGGCTGCGAGGTGAACACCCGCAGCGACGCTTCGCACTGCTCCGCGTGCGGCGTGCGCTGCGTCACCGCGGGCGCCACGCCGGCGTGCGTGAGCGGGCGCTGCGAGGTCGCGGCCTGCGACGTCGGGCGCGCCGACTGCGACGGCAACCCCGCCAACGGCTGCGAGGTGACGCCCGCCACCGACGCGCGCAACTGCGGGGCCTGCGGCACCTCGTGCGCGCTGCCCAACGCCGCCGCGGTGTGCGCCGCGGGGCGCTGCGCCGTCGGCGCCTGCAACGCGGGCTTCGCCAACTGCAACGGCAACCCCGTCGACGGGTGCGAAGTGCTCCTCGCGAGCGACGCGTCGAACTGCGGCGCGTGCGGCACCCGCTGCGCCCCCGCCAACGGCACGGGCGCGTGCGCCTCGGGCGCCTGCGCCGTCGTGGCGTGCAACCCCGGCTTCGCCGACTGCAACGGCAGCCCCGCCGACGGCTGCGAGGCCAACCTCAACGCCGACCCCACCCGCTGCGGCGCGTGCAGCACCCGCTGCGCGCTCGCCAACGCCACGGCCGCGTGCACCGGCGCGCGCTGCACCGTCGCGGGCTGCAACGCGGGCTACTCCGACTGCAACGGCAACCCCGCCGACGGCTGCGAGGTGAACACCGCGGGCGACCCCGCCGCGTGCGGCGCGTGCGGCCGCGCGTGCGCCCTGTCCAACGTGGCCTCGGCGGGCTGCGCGGGCGGCGCCTGCACCGTGGGCGCGTGCGTGGCGGGCTTCGGCAACTGCAACGGGAGCGCGGCCGACGGGTGCGAGGCCAACCTCAGCACCGACCCGAGCAACTGCCGCGCGTGCGGCGGGCGCCCCGCCGAGGCGTGCAACCTCGCCGACGACAACTGCAACGCCGTGTGCGACGACGTCGACGGGTGCCGCACGGGCGTCTATCGCTCGTTGCACGGGTCGTCGGGCGAGCACTTCTACACGTCGAGCGCGGCGGAGGCCGTGTGCTGCGGCTTCAGGCTCGAGTACGCGAACTACTACTACCTCTACAGCGCCACGGCCCCGGGGCTCGCGCCCTTCTACCGGTGCATCATGGACTACGGGAAGCACTTCTACACGACGGCCAGCAACTGCGAGACGGGCCGCGGCCGCGTCGAGGGCGTGCTGGGGTACATCGCGTCGTCGCCCGTGTGCGGCGCCATTCCGCTCTATCGGGTGTACCAGGTGTCGAGCGGTGACCACTTCTACACCACGAGCGCCGACGAGCGAGACAGCGCCCTGCGCGGCGGGTACATCAACGAGGGCATCGCGGGCTACGTCTGGCCGACGCCGCGCAACTGAGAATGCCCTTCGAAGCGGCTCCCGGGTACTCGGGAGGCACCTCGGAGCGGCTCCAGAGTACTCGGGAGGCTCTGCAACGCGGCTCGCGCTCAGGGTCGCAGCGCGGCGTCGAGGGCGACGTCTTCGGCGCGCACGTCGCCGAGCACGCCCACGCGGCGCAGGGGTGCAGGAGGCGTCACGGCGTCGCTAGTGCGCGCTCGCCGCGGGGGTGGCGGGCGTAAACAGCGGGCCGGGCACGGCGAACACCACGCGGCCCGCGCTGGTGTTGACCAGGATGGCGAACGAGAGCCACAAGGCGATGCCCCCGAGGGCCACGGTGCAGAGCGCGATGGGGAGCGCGAACACCGGGGCGTGCGTGAGCTCCTTCGCGATACGACACGCATACAAGAGGTCGATGTCGACGAGGAACGCGAAGAGCAGCTTCGAGAAGTACCCGAACGCGAAGGTGAGCACGACGAAGATGACCAGGAAGCACACGTCGACGGAGAACACGACGCTGGCGTTGGGCACCTTGCCCTCGGCGAGGCCCGACAGGGTGATGTAGTTGAGCACCCAGTTGAACGCGAAGGTGGTGAAGAGCGTGCCGCCCAGGAGGTTCTTGTTGGCGAGCGACATCATGCCCGCGAGAAACTGACAGCCGCCGCCGAAGAGGAGGCAGAACCACGCGGCGGTGCGAAACGCGTCGGGCGTGAGCGCCACGCCGAAGGCGATGGGGAGCAGCGCGGCGCACCCCACGGCGAGGCCGAGGAGCCCCAGCGGCGTCGGCTCGGCGAACATGGGCGCGGGCGCGGGCGAAGATGCTTGTTGCATGAGACGTGTGACCTCCTGTCGACGCGCGCACGCTACCGCAGCGCTCGCGGGCAGAGAGACCCGTTTCGCGCGCGCTGTGTCTTCACGGGCGCGCGGGTTCGGGGGTAGCGTCGCGCGCGCAATGCGTACCCGATCGATCGCACTGGTCTTCGCGCTCACCGCCGCGTGCTCGGGGGCGCAGCGCGCCTCGACGACGCCCGCGTTCACCTGGCGCCCCCGCAGCGGCCCCGCGATGGAGCAGCTGCTCAACGTGCACCGCGCGTCGGCGCCCACCGTGTCGCCCGACGGGCGCTCCGTGGCGTTTCTCTCCGACCCGTCGGGGCTCCCGCAGCCGTGGGCCCTCACCGTGGGGGCCGACCCCGTGGCCGAGAGCGCGTGGCGCCGCCTCGTCACCGACCCCGAGCGCGTGCAGTTTGTACGGTACGCCCCCGACGGCCGCTGGCTCTTCATGGGCCGCGACCACGGCGGCGACGAGAACACGCAGCTGCTCCGCGCGCCCGCATCGGGCGGCGCCGCGACGGACCTCACCGCGGCCCCCGAGGTGAAGCACCTCTTCGGCGCCCTCTCGCACGACGGCCGCTGGGTGGCCTACGCCTCCAACGCCCGCTCGCGCGGCGACTTCGACGTGTACGTGCGCCCCGCGGGCGACGAGCCCAGCGCCCCGCGGCGCGTGCTCGAAGGTGCGGGCCACCACGAGGTGATCGATTTCTCCCTCGACGGGCGCCAGCTCGCGGTGCTCCACGAGCGGTCGAACTTCGATCAAGACGTGCTCGTCGTCGACGTGGCCGCGGCCACCGCGCGCAACCTCACGCCGCACCCCACGGAGGGCGACGTGCGCTACACGAGCCCGCGCTTCACCCGCGACGGGCGCTCGCTCTTCGTCGTGAGCGACCGCGGCCGCGAGCACATGAACCTCGCCCTCCTCGACCTCGCGGCGCCGCCGCCCGCGCTGCCCCGGTTCGTGCTCGACGAGGCCCACGACCTCGACCTGCTCGAGCTCTCGCCCGACGGCGCCACCCTCGCCGCGGTGTACAACCTCGACGGGTGGAGCCAGCTCCGGCTCTACGACGTGACCGACCCGGCGCACCCGCGGGAGCGCGCGCGGCCCGACGTTCCGCCCGGGGTCATCGCATCGCTGAGCTTCGCGGGCGACGGCCACTCGCTCGTGTTCGACCTCTCGCGCGCAGCCTCGCCGGAAGAGGTCTTCGGCCTCGACGTGGCCACCAACCGCGTCTCTCGCCTCACGCGCAGCGACCACGCGGGCATCGACGAGAGCGCCCTCGTCGAGCCCACCCTCGAGCGCGTGCGCAGCTTCGACGGCACCGAGGTGTCGCTCCTGCTCTACCGCCCCCGCGACCTCGCGCCGGGCGAGCGCGCCCCCGTGGTGGTGCAGGTGCACGGCGGCCCCGAGGCGCAGTTCACGCCGTACTTCAGCCCGGTGATTCAGTACCTCGTGGGCCACGGGTACATCGTGGCCGCGCCCAACGTGCGAGGCTCCACGGGCTACGGCAAGCGCTTCGCCCACCTCGACGACGTGGCCCTGCGCGAAGACAGCGTGCGCGACCTCGCGGCCGTCAACCGCTGGCTCCGCGCGCGCCCCGACGTGGCCGCCGATCGCATCGCCGTCATGGGCGGCTCCTACGGCGGCTACATGGTGCTCGCGGCGCTCACCCTCGACCCCGAGCTCTGGGCCGCCGGCTGCGACATCGTGGGCATCGCGAACTTTCGCACCTTCCTCGAGCGCACCGCCCTCTACCGCCGGGCCCTGCGCGAGGCCGAGTACGGCTCCCTCGCCAACGACGGCGAGCTCCTCGACCGCATCTCGCCCATTCACCGCGTCGACCGCATTCGCGCGCCGCTCTTCGTCATTCACGGGGCGAACGATCCGCGCGTGCCCGTCACCGAGGCTGAGCAGATCGTGGCCGCCCTGCGCCAGCGAAACCACCGCGTCGAGTACCTGCGCTTCGAAAACGAAGGCCACGGCGTGTCGCGGCGCGAGAACCGCATCCGCGCCTACGGCGACGTGGTGCGCTTCTTCGACGAGGTGCTCGGCGGCGCCCGCGCTCAGACTCCTCCCACGCACTGACCCATCGCGGGTCAGAGAGGTCGAATCGATACATCGCGTGGGACGGTGGTGCGACCTGACACGCGCCGCCGTGGCCGTTGCGCGCATGGATCCCGCAGCGCGGCGTGGCGCCGGTCTTGCTCTGCGAGCGCGCGCGTCGTCTCCGCGGGCGCTCGGTCGCCGCGGAGGTCGGGGCGCACTCCTGTCGTTTTGGCTCCCCGTGGTGACGCTCCGCTCCTCTCGCTGAGGGCTCGAGCTCGCGGTGGGGTGCTCCGCGCGCGAACCGTCCTCGCTGCAAGCATGAACATCAACACGCTCTCTCGTTCGACCTGGGTCGCCCCTGTAGTTTTTCTCGCCACCCTGGGGTTCGCGGCGGCGCTGGGCCCGGCGCGCCTCGCCGCGTGGGGGGCGGCCGCGGGCGCGGCGGCCATGCTCGTGGTGGTGTGCGCGCTCGTCAGCCAGGAGGTGCTGCGCCGCGCCTCAATGCGCTCCGGCGCGGCCGCGCTCGGCGTGATCGACGGCATTCAAACGCCGGCCTTCGTGGTGGCCCACGACGGCACCATCGCCGCGGCCAACCGGCGCGCCCTCGCGCTCGGCGGCGCGGGGCCGACGGTGACGCCGGGCTCGGCCTTCTGCGAGCTCTTCGAGGGCCGCGAGGCCGCCCTCGACGCGCTCGACAAGGCTCGCAGCCGCGGCGCGGTGCGCGAGGTGTCGCTCGCGCTGATCGGGGCGAACGGCGCGGCGCGCGACGTCACCCTCAGCGCCTCGCTCATCGAGGAGGGCGGCGAGGGGCCGCGGCGCGTGCTGGCGATCCTCGACGACGTGACCGAAACGCGCGCCTCCGAGGCGCAGGCGCGCGAGCGCGCGGACTATGCGCGCAGCCTCATCGAGGCATCCGTCGACCCGCTCTTCGCGATCAACCCGGAGGGGAAGATCACCGACGTGAACGAGGCCACCATCGCGAAGGCCGGCGTCGCCCGCGAGGCCCTCGTCGGCGTGAGCTTCGCGGGCCTCTTCAGCGACCCCGAGCTTGCGCGCCAGGGGTACGAGCGCGTGCTCAGCGACGGCAAGGTGCAAGACTACCCGCTCACCTTCGTGCACCGTAACGGAACGAAGGCGTACGTGGCCTTCAACGCCTCGCGATACCTGGACGAGAAGGGCGCCCTGGTGGGCATCTTCGCGCAGGCGCGCGACGTGACGCAGGCGCGCAAGCTCGAGGTGGAGCGCAACGCGAAGGAGTGGGTGATGACCGGCGTCGCCCGCCTCAACGCGGTGTTTCAGAGCCAGGGCGACACGCGCGAGCTGTGCCGACGCATCATCACCGAGCTCGCCGAGTACGCGGGCGCCCAGGTGGGGGCGTTCTACGTGCAAGACGCCGAGGGCGACGGGAGCGCGCTCACCCTCGTGGCCTCGCACGCCTACACGCGGCGCAAGGGCGTCTCCAACCGTTACCTCCCCGGTGAGGGCATCGTGGGGCAGGCGGCCCTCGAGCGAAAGCAGGTGCTCCTCTCGCGCCTCCCCGACGACTACATTCAGATCGCGTCGGGGCTCGGCGAGGCGCCGCCGCGCAGCCTGTGTGTGACGCCGCTGCTGTTCGACGGCGCCGTGCGGGGCATGGTGGAGCTCGCGTCGTTCGAACCCCTCAGCGACGACGCGCTCGAGTACGTGAAGCAGGCCGCGCCCACGGTGGCCATCGCCCTCGACGCCGCCGCCGCGAGGGAGCGCGTGGCGGCCGCGCTGTCCCGCGCGCAGCAGCTCGCGGCGGAGCTCGAGGCGCAGCAAGACACCCTGCGCAACGCCAACGCCGAGCTCGAGGAGCAGACCGCGCAGCTCAGGCTCTCAGACCAGAAGATGAAGGCCCAGCAGTCGGAGATCGAGCTGGCCAACGCGACCCTCAACGACAAGAACGCGCTCCTCGAGCGGCAGCGCAACGAGACCGAGGAGGCCCGGCGCTCGCTCGCCGCGCAGGCCGAAGAGGTGGCGCTCGCGAGCAAGTACAAGTCCGAGTTTCTCGCGAACATGTCGCACGAGCTGCGCACGCCGCTCAACAGCCTGCTCCTCCTGGCGCGCTCGCTGCGCGACAACGGCACGGGCAACCTCACCGGGGAGCAGGTGGAGTCCGCGGGCGTGATCTTCGACAGCGGCAGCGACCTGCTCAACCTCATCAACGAGATTCTCGACCTCTCGAAGATCGAGGCCGGCAAGATGGAGCTGCGCCCCGAAGAGATTGAGCTCGCCGACCTCACCCGCACGGTCGTGTCGCAGTTCGATCACATGGCGCGCGCGCAGGGGCTCGCGCTCACGGTGCAGTCGCAGCCCGACGCCCCGGAGCGCATCGTGTCCGACCCGCAGCGCCTCGGCCAGGTGATGCGCAACCTCCTCGGCAACGCGCTGAAGTTCACCGAGGCGGGCTCGGTCACCGTCACCTTCGGGCGCCCGGCCCCCACGGTGAATCTCGCGCGGAGCGGCCTCGAAGCAGCGCGCTCCCTCGTCGTACACGTGCGCGAC
>CANMAT010000207.1 GCA_947494865.1 Deltaproteobacteria bacterium | reverse complement strand
GTGTGCGATGACGACGGTGTACACGGTGATCATGGCGGGCGGGTCGGGCACCCGCTTCTGGCCTCTCTCACGCAAGCTCCACCCGAAGCAGTTTCTGGCGCTCGCGGGCGACGGGAGCACCCCGATGATCACGGCCACCGCGCGCCGCGTCGCGTCGCTCTCGCCCATTGAGAACGTGCTGGTGGTGACCCGCGCCGACCTCGCCGAGGCCACGCGCGAGGCACTGCCCGACCTGCCCGAAGAGAACCTCTTGCTCGAGCCCGCGGGGCGCAACACGGCCCCCTGCGTGGCGTGGGCCACGGCCACGGTGCAGCGCCGCGACGCGCGCGCGGTCATCGTGGTGCTGGCCGCCGACGCCTACATCGCCGACGAGCCCGCGTTCGTGCGCGCCCTCGAGACGGCCGTGCGCGCGGCGGAGACGGGCGCCATCGTCACCCTGGGCATTCGTCCGTCGCGCCCCGAGACGGGCTACGGCTACCTCCACGTGGGCGACGCGATGCCCGACGCGCCCGAAGGGGTTCTGCGCGTGCGGGCCTTCGTCGAGAAGCCCGACGCGCCCCGCGCGCAGGCCTTCTTCGACGGCCGCTCCCATTTGTGGAACGCGGGGATCTTCGTGTTTCGCGCCGACGTGATGCGCGAGGCCGTGGCGAACCTGTTGCCCTCGATCTCGCAGGCCATCGCGGCCTTCGACGCGGCGGCGCTGCGCGTGCCCGGCGACGAGGCGCGCGAGGTGGCGGCCCGCTACCCCCTGCTCCCGAGCGTGTCGGTTGACTACGGCGTGATGGAGAAGGTGCACGAGGTCGCCGTGGTGCCCGTCGACTGCGGGTGGAGCGACGTCGGGAGCTGGCAGGCCTCGTGGGAGCTCGGCGCGCGCGACGCGGCGGGCAACGTGGTGCGGGCCGACGCGGCGGTGCTCTGCGACGCCGAGGGCAACATGGTGATGGCGCCGCCGGGCAAGGTCGTGGCGCTCGTGGGCGTGCGCGACCTCGTGGTGGTCGACACGCCCGACGCCCTGCTCGTGGTGCCGCGCGACCGCGCGCAAGACGTGAAGAAGGCCGTCGACGCGCTCGCCCTCAAGGGCCGCGGCGACGTGCTCTGACCGGTACAGGAAGCAAACGATGAACACCCAGATCTTTCGCGAGTACGACATCCGCGGCGAGGCCGAGCGCGACCTCTCCGACGACCTGGCGCGCGACCTCGGGCGCGCCCTCGGCACGGTGATGGCCGAGCGCGGCAAGCGCCGGATCATGGTGGGCCACGACTGCCGGGTCTCGTCCGAGCGCCTGCGCGCCGCCCTCGTCGAGGGCCTCGTCGAGACGGGGCGCCACGTGGTGCAGATCGAGGTGGGGCCCACGCCGCTGCTGTACTTCGCCGTGAACCACCTCGACGCCGACGGCGGCGTGATGGTGACCGGGAGCCACAACCCGCCCGAAGACAACGGCTTCAAGATCCTCGTGGGCAAGGGCACGCTGCACGGCGACGAGATCCGCGCCCTCGCGGCCCGCATCGAGCGCCGCGATTTCGCGCTCATCCCCGGCGGCTACGTCGAAGACATCACCGTGGGCGACCGCTACGTCGCGTGGATGAAGGGCAACGTGCGCCTCGGGCGCACCGACCTCAAGGTGGTGGTCGACGCGGGCAACGGCGCCGGCGGCCCCTTGGGCCTCGCGGTGATGCGCGCCCTCGGCCTCGACCCGGTGGCCCTCTACTGCGACATGGACGGGCGCTTCCCCAACCACCACCCCGACCCCACGCTGCCCGAGAACGTGGCCGAGCTCATCGAGACGGTGCGGCGCACCGGCGCCGACGTGGGCATCGCGTACGACGGCGACGCCGACCGCCTCGGCGCGGTCGACGCGCGCGGCGAGATCGTGTGGGGCGACAAGCTCCTGGTGGCCTTCGGGCGCGCGGTGCTCGCGCGGCACCCGGGCGCGGCCATTCTGGGCGAGGTCAAGTGCTCGCAGACGCTCTACGACGACATCGCGAAGCACGGCGGCCGCCCCATTATGTGGAAGACGGGCCACTCGCTCATCAAGGCCAAGATGAAAGAGGAGCACGCGCTCCTCGCGGGCGAAATGTCGGGGCACCTCTTCTTCGCCGATCGGTACTTCGGCTACGACGACGCCATCTACGCCTCGCTGCGCCTGCTCGAGATCCTCTCGACGTCGGAGCAGGGCCTCGGCGAAATGTTGGCGGATCTTCCGCCCACGTTCGTCACGCCCGAGATCCGCGTGCCCTGCCCCGACGCCATCAAGTTCAAGGTGGTGGCGCAGGTGCTCGCGCACTACCAGGCCACGCACGAGGTGGCCGACGTCGACGGCGCGCGCGTCAACTTCGGCGACGGCTGGGGCCTCGTGCGCGCTTCGAACACCCAGGCGGTGCTCGTGCTGCGCTTCGAGGCCGTGAGCGAGGCGCGGCGCGACGCGCTGCGCCGCGAGGTCGAGGCGGTCGTTCAGCGGGCGCGCGAGTCGGCGTGAGCGTCGTCGTCGGCATCGACCTCGGGGGCACGGGGCTGCGCGCGGGCCTCGTGTCACCCGACGGCAAGATGTCGTCGCCGCGGAGCTTCGAACACGGCGGGCTGCGCAACCCCGTCGACGCCATCGAGGCGGTGGTGCGCACCGTCGAGGCCGTGGCGGGCGGGCTGAAGGTCGACGCCGTGGGGGTCGGCGTGGCCGCGTGGGTCGAGAAGGCCACGGGCTTCGTCGCGCGCGCGCCCAACCTCGGGTGGGTCGACGTGCCCTTCGGCGAGCTCCTCGAGCGCAGGCTCGGCGTGCCCGTGGTGGTGCACAACGATCTGAAGGCCATCGCGTGGGGCGAGTACCGCTTCGGCGCGGGCGTCGGCGCCGACACGCTGCTGGTGGTGTTTCTCGGCACGGGCGTCGGGTCGGCCATCGTGGCGGGCTCCACCGTGTGGACGGGCGCGCGCGGCTTCGGCGGCGAGATCGGGCACGTGAAGAGCGGCCCCGACGACGGCCCCCTCTGCGGCTGCGGGCGCCGCGGGTGCCTCGAGGCCTACGTGGGCGGCGGCGCCCTCGCGCGCAGGGCCGCCGAGCTCCGCGCGAAGGGCCAGCTGAAGTCCATCGCGGGCACGGCCGACATCACGGCGCTCGACCTCGAGCGCGCGGCGATGCACGGCGACCCCGACGCGCGCGTGCTCCTCGAGCAGGGCGGCGACCTCCTCGGGCGCTCGCTCGGCGCGGTGATCAACGTGCTCAACCCCGACGTGCTCCTCCTGGGCGGCGGCGTGTGGTTCGCGAGCCAGTATGTGCGCGACGCCGTGCGCGAGGGCATCGACTACGCGAGCCATCCGTTCTTGCGAAAATCCGTGCGCATCGTCGAGAGCGCGCTCGGCCCGTCGGCGGGCGTCGTGGGCGCGGCCGACCTCGCGCGCCGCAAGGTCGCCGCTCCCTGAGCGCCCCCCGCGCGCGACGGTCTGACGTTTTATGCGACCTTCGCACAAAAAAATGACCGATCGGCTAAAGGCTCCGCAGGGCCGAGCCGATACAAAAGAACGAGACGGCAGCACGATCGGTGCGAGCGCTCACGCGAGGCCCCCGCGCCGCGCATCCCTCGTCGCATGAGGGTTCGCGCGGCCGAGAGGCGAGCGCTCCCCCGCGCCCGTGATCGTGCCCCGACGCTGCTCGCGCCTCCGCGCGAACCGAAGGAGAGATTCCATGAGCCAGAGCACCAGCCAGTCGATGAAGCCCGCCGAGGCGTCGGCGCGTCAAGAGCCCGAGGGCCTCCCTGCGATGACCTGCACCTCCGCGGCGCCGCGCAAGAAGGCTCGCCGTGGCTTCGCCGCGATGAGCCCCGAGAAGCAGAAGGAGATCGCGCGCAAGGGCGGCCGCGCCTCGCACGAGAAGGGCACCGGCCACGAGTGGAACACCGAGAGCGCCCGCACCGCCGGCCGCAAGGGCGGCCTCGCCTCGCACGGCCCCAAAGACGACTGAGCCCTCAGCCCGCGTCGCCCTCGCGCGCCACGATCGCGCCCACCGCCCACGCCGCCGCCTCGCGCACCGCCTCGCTGGCGTGCCCCGCGGCGGCCTCGCGCAGCACCGGGAGGTGCCTCCGCGACCCCGTGTTGCCGAGCACCACGGCGGCGTTGCGGGCCATGCCCGCGGCGCCCGGACGCGCGAGGGGGGTGCCCTCCGCGAGGCGCGCGTAGTCGTCGGGCGCCATCGCCACGAGGCCTTCGGGGGTCACCGCCGCCCAGCGTCCGTCGCTCGCGAAGTCGCGCGTGCTCTGCGCCGACGGAGGGGCGGTGCGATTGAAGGGGCACACCTCCTGGCAGACGTCGCAGCCGAAGATGCGGTCGCCGAGGGGCGCGCGAAACGCCTCGGGAATGGGCCCCGGCTGCTCGATGGTGAGGTACGAGAGGCAGCGCCGCGCGTCGAGCACCATGGGGGCCGTGAAGGCGTCCGTGGGGCACAGGTCGAGGCAGCGCGTGCAGCTCCCGCAGCGCTGCTCGATGGGCGCGTCGGCGTCGAGGTCGAGGTCGGTCACCACCTCGCCGAGGAGGAGGTACGAGCCCAGCCCCGGCGCGATGATGCACCCGTTGCGACCCACGAAGCCCACCCCCGCGCGACGGGCCCACGCGCGCTCGAGCACCGGGGCCGTGTCGACGAGGGGGCGCGCCTCGGCGCCGAGCTCGGCGCGCATCCACGCGGCGAGCTTGCGCAGGCGCTTGCGGAGAAAGTTGTGATAGTCGCGCCCGCGGGCGTAGCGGGCCACGGCGGCGCCGGGCATGGGCGACGGCTCGTCGCCGCGGTGGTACGAGAGCGCGCACACCACCACGCTGCGCGCCCCTACGAGAATGCCCGCGTGGCCCACGTCGCGGCGGGCCTCGCGGTCTTCGGCGAGCCAGGCCATGGCGCCGTGGTGGCCCTCGGCGAGCCACTGCGCGTAGCGGGCGTGGTCGTCGTCGAGGGGGGTCGCCCGCGCGAAGCCCACGCGGTGAAATCCGTAGGCCTCAGCGCGCGCGCGCACCCGCTCGGTGATGGTGCGACCGTCGGGCACCGGTGAAAGCTCTCAGAATTTCTCCGCGAGGGGGATCTCGGCCTCGTCGGGGTCGGCGTCGGGCGGGAGGGTGCGCGTGTCGGGCCCCGGGCGAATTTCGTGAGAGGCGCCGTAGGCGATGAGGGCGTCGAGGGCGTCGGGCTCTTCGGAGTGCACCCGAGGCCCCACGTGGCTCTGCGAGGTCTCGTAGGCCGACACGCTGGCGTCTTGGAGCAAGAGCACCACGCGGTCGAGGGCGGTCTGCACGCCCGACTGCACCGCGGAGGCCGCGGGGTCGCGCTCGGCCAGGGCCGCAGCCGAGCCGCCGAGGGCCTCGAGGTCGCGCTGCAGGTCGAGGGCGCCCTCGCGCAGGGTGCCCTCGAGGCGCGCGGCGTAGGCGCGCAGGTGGGCGAGCTCCGACTGCATCGCCTGGAGCTGGGCCTGCGCGGCGGCCGACTCGCGGGCGTGCGTCACGCGCTGCTCGCGCAGGGCGGCGATCTCGCGAGAGAGGGCGTCGGGGTCGCGCAGCACGTCGCGCGCGCTGGACTCGAGCGGGAAGGCGAGGCGCGCCCGAAAGCCGCGCGTCGAGAGGGTGCCCGCCTGCTCGTGAATGAGGTGCACGAGCCAGTCGCGCTCGGTGTCGGCGGTCGCCGAGGCGTCGTCTTCGGGCCACGGGAGGTCGAACACCACGGAGCCCTCGTCGGGGGTCACCTGGAGGCGCACCCACGGGGCCCCGTCGGAGGCCGTCGCGCGCGCGATCACCCAGCGCAAGATGCGACGCATGGCGGCGGCGTTGCCGGGAAACAGCAGCCCCTCGCGCGAAGACTCCACCTGCACATGGAGCCCCTCGGCGAGGAGCTCCTCCGACACTTCGAAGGCCAGCGCGCTCGCGTCGAGGATCTCGGGCGCGGGCCTCGCCACGAGGTCGCTCTCGGCGTGGAGGGCGCGCAGGTGCTCCATCGCGGCGCGGAGGGTGCGCACGTCGGTCTGCAGCGCCGCGAGGGCCGCGGGCTCGGGCGTCACGTCGGGAGAGAGCGCGCGCGCCGCCGAGGCGATGCGGTCGGTCGCTGCGCCCGCCGACGCGGTGAGCGCCACCGCGAGGGTGTCAAGCTCGTCGGCGCCCGTCGCCGCGGGCGGCAGCACCGCGCGTAGCGCGTCGGGGGAGGGAGGCGCCGAGTAGCGCGCGACGTTCCGTTGAGGTCTCACCACAAACCGGGATGTTTTCACACTCCAAGGGACCGCGTCCACGCTTCATCCCGATGCGCGCCGTGGTACGACGCCCCGTCGAAATCCCCGATGCTCCGCCGCTGCTTCACTCCTGCGATTCTTCTGCTCACGCTCTGTTTGAAGCGTGAGGCCTCGGCGCATCCGCTCGGCCTTTCTTCGATCAATCGTTATGCGGGGGTGAAGCTCCACGCGCGCGCCATCGAGGTTGATTATCTCCTCGATTACGCCGAGATGCCCGCGTGGTCCGAGATCGAGTCGCTCGACGCCGACCACGACGGCGCGGTGACGCCCGCCGAGCGTGACGGCTACGTGCGCGCCCTCGTGGCGCGGTTTCTCCCCACCCTCGACGTCCGCGTCGACGGCGCGCGCGTCGCGCTGCGCGAGGTGTTTCACGGCGTCGAGGCCCCGCCGGGGCAGAACGGCCTCTCGACCCTGCGCGTGGCCGTCGAGCTCCGCGCGCCGCTCCCCGACGGCGTCGGCGAGCGCTGCACGGTACGCCTG
>CANMAT010000206.1 GCA_947494865.1 Deltaproteobacteria bacterium | reverse complement strand
GGCAGGTCGGGCAATGATCCCCAAAGAGGTCTACGAAGAGACGCTGCTGTCGTTCCTGGCGCCCATCAGGCCCTTTCTCGACGACCCGAAGGTCTCCGAGATCATGATCAACGGTCCCAACCAGATCTACATCGAGAAGGCCGGGCGGCTCACCCTCACCGACGCGCGCTTTCCGAGCCTCGAGGCCCTCAACTCGGCGCTGCGCAACATCGCCCAGTTCGTGGGCAAGATGGTCGACGAGAATCACCCCATTCTCGAGGCCCGCCTGCCCGACGGCTCGCGCATCGAGGCCATCATTCCGCCTGCGGCGCCCGACGGCCCCGACGTGGCCATTCGAAGGTTCTTCAAAGAGACGCTCACGGTGAAGCGCCTCGTCGACTTCGGCTCGGTCACCCCCGACTGCGCCGCCGTGCTCGAGTGCCTCGTGTCGCTCAAGCAGAACGTCGTGGTGGCCGGCGGCACGGGCTCGGGCAAGACGTCGCTCCTCAATGCGCTCGGTTCGTTCATTCCCGACGGCGAGCGCATCGTGATCATCGAAGACAGCCGCGAGGTGCAGCTCCAGCGCCAGCATGTGGTGCAGCTCGAGGCCCGACCCGGCGACGCCAAAGGCAAAGGGAAGGTCGCCATTCGCGACCTCTTTCGCGCGACCCTTCGTATGCGCCCCGACCGCATCGTGGTGGGCGAAATCCGCGGCGGCGAGGCGCTCGACCTCGTGCAGGCCATGACCTCGGGCCACGGCGGCTGCCTCACCACCGTGCACGCGACGTATCCCCACGACACGCTCACGCGCCTCGAGACCATGGCGCTCATGAGCGACGTCGAACTCCCCCTGTCGGCCTTGCGCCTTCAGCTCGCGAGCGCGATCAACATCATCGTGCAGACGTCGCGCCTCGCCGATGGATCGCGCAAGATCACGCACGTCTCCGAGGTGCGCGGCTACGACCCCACGCACGGCTTCAAAATCGTAGACCTGTACCTTCGCAAGTTTCAGGGCCGCGACGAGCAGGGCAACCTGATCTCGACGCTCGAGCCCACCGGCGAGATGCCCCTCTGCACCGAGACCGTGCACTCGTACGGCATGCAGTTTCCCGCGTCGTTCTACGAGGCCGCGCGCGTGCGCGCCGAGATGGGCGGCGGCGAGGCGTGGTCGCAACACCAAGAGGGAGGGCACCACTGATGGCCTCGCCCGCGGCGCCCGGCGCGCAGAGCAACACCATCTCGCTTACGATCGTGCAGGGCGAGAGCGCCAACCCCACGGCCACGTTCACGCAGGCCATGGCGGCCCGCATGGTCTCCGTCGGCAGCGGCCCCAACGCCCACTGGAAGATCCGTGGACAGGGCGTCGAGCCCCTGCACGCCGAGCTCTACTGGGACGGCAACGTGCTCTGGGTTCGCAACGGCGGCAGCCTCGGCGGCACCTACGTGAGCAGCATGCGCGCCGACGATTGGACGCAGGTGTTCGACGGCACCGAGATCCAGGTGGGCGCGGTGCGCATCGCCTCGAAGGTCGTGGGCCCCGACGCGCGCAACCCTGCGGGCACCAACCCCGGTGTCTCATCGCGCAGCGCGGGCTACATCGACGAAGAAGAGAGCACCATGGTGTTCTCTGCCCAGATGATGCTCGACGGCGCCGCGGCGCCCGCCCCCAAGGCGTCGAGCATGGCCCCCACGCCGCAGCCCGCGCAGCCTGCGCCGGCGCGGGGCAGGGCGGGCACCCTGGCGCCTCCCGCGGCGATGCACGCGCCCAACAAGGTCGGCCCGCAGGGTCCTGTCGCTCCGGCGCCCGCGATGGCCGCCCCGCCGCGCCCCGCGCCCGATCACGACGACGACGAGCCGCAGAAACCCCCTTCGTCGGAGGCCACGGTGATTCGCGCGTCGCCCTACGCGGCCCTCGAGGCCGCGGGCATGCTCGGGCCGCTGCCGGCCGCAGGCAATCGCAACCCGATGCCCCTCGACCAGCGCACGATCGCGCCGGGGTCGATCAACGCCCCGTCGTCGGTGGTGGTGTCACAGTCGGCCGTGTCGCTCCCCGCGATGACGCCGCAGGGGATGCGGCCGGGCACGATGCCGCCGCAGGTGTCGGCCTCGCTGCAGCCCGTGCAGGCGATGTCGCCGATGAACATGCAGCCGTCGCAGGGGATGTCGCAGCCGGGCGTGTCACAGCCGGGCGCCTACGACGACCCCTTCGGCCCGATGGACATTCCCCCGCCCAACACCGCGCAGGGGAGCGAGAAGACCGTCGCGGGCACCTCGCCGCGCACGCTCATTCTCGCGGGGATCACCCTCGTGATCGGGCTCATCGCGGCCATCATGCCGCCGCCCAACCAGCAGGCCCGCAACGCCCCCGCGCGCCCGCAGCCGCAGGTGCTCACCGTCGGCGCGGCGCCTCCCACCACGAACAACATCTTGCAACTGCCCATCTCGGAGCCGGGCCTCGTCGGGGTGATCGTGCCCGCGCCCATTCCGATGGCCGACGCGCAGGGGCGCCCCCGCGCGGTGCCTCCGCCCAACCCGCAAGATCCCATGAAGCTCGCGGCCGAGGCCGTGGCGGCCAACCGCTACGCCGACGCGATGGTGCGCTACGAGCGCCTCGCGGCGGAGCACCCCGAGGCGCCGCTGTTTCGCCAATTCGCGGCCGTGCTTCGCGCGCGCGTCAACTCGATGAACTGCCAGCCAGGAGCGCCAGGATGCATCCCGACGAACGCCACCGTTCCTCCCTCCGTGCAGCCGCCCGGGGCGCGACCCTCGCCGTAGCGCTGCTCCCCGTGCTCGGCGCGGGCTGCGGCACACAGCAGGGCCCCACGCTGTTTCCGATCACGCTGCGCGTGATGACGGATTCGCGCCCCATGCCCGGCGCGCAGATTCTCATTCGCGACCGCGCGCAGGGCACCACCGACGCGCAGGGTTCGTTTCGCATGCGCATGACGGGCGTCGAGGGCGGCAACGTGCCCGTGACCGTGCGCTGCCCCAACGGCTTCGTCTCGCCCGCCGAGCCCGTGCCCGTCGCGCTGCGCTCGTCGATCGCCATCGACCGGGCCGCTCACGCCGCGGGGGGCATCGAGACGACGGTGCAGTGCCCTCCCGACCAGCGCATCGCGGCGGTGATCGTGCGCACGCCCAACCGCGCAAACCTCCCGGTGTTCTATCAAGGCCGAGAGATCACGCGCACCGACCTGCAGGGCGTGGCGCACATGATCTTCAAGGTGCACCCGCGCGACGTGCTGATGTTTCGCGTCGACACCACCGCGCAGCCGCAGCTCCGGCCGGCCAACCCCACGTTCAACGTGGCCACGCGCGAGGGCGACGACGTGTACGTGAGCACGCTCAACTTCGAAGAGGCCGCCGCGCCGCGGGTGGTGCGTCGCTCGACGGGCGGCGGCGGGCCGATCATTCGTCGCATTCCGCCCGGACGTGGCGGAGGCGGCGGGTTCTTCTGACGTCGCGTGCGAGGGCCGCGCACCATCACCCGTCGAGGGGTGCTCGCACTTGTGCTCGCGCTTGGGTGCGCCCGCGAGCGTGAGCCCGCTACGCCGGGCGAGACCGTGGCCGCGATGGTGAGCGCGCTCGAGCAGTCGGCGGGCGACCCCACGGCGCGGCGTCGGGTGTTCGCGCTGCTCTCACACCGCGCGCAGGCGTCGCTCGAGTCGCGGGCGGCGCGGGCCTCGCAGGTCTCGGGGCGAACATTCGAAGCGTGGGAGATGCTCGCGCCGGGGCGTGTTCGCATGCGCGTTCAGTTCGATCCGGGGTCGATCTCGACGCGCGTCGAGGGCGAGCGCGCGATGGTGACGGCGCGGGGCCGCGCGGGGGGCGTCGCCGACATCCCCCTCGTGCGCGAAGAGGGGCGCTGGCGGGTCGATCTCAGCCTCCCCGACGCGGTCTCCCCGCGGGGCAACAACCCGCGCCCCGAGGCTCGGTAGCCGCAGAGGGGGCGAGAGAATCTCCGCGCGGGGCTTGCCACGCTCCGAGGGAGTGTGAAATTCTCTGTCCGTGGGCGGCTTCAACGGCGTGAAGGTGTTCTCGGCGACGCGAGCCAAGGATCGCGAGGAGCTCGGCGAGGCGATCACGCGATGGCTCCGGGGGAACCCGGGCTTCGTGATCGTCGACAAGGTGGTGACGCAGAGCTCCGACCGTGAGTTTCACTGCCTCACGATCACGCTCTTCTATCGGGAGTGACGGGGAGAGGGGGCTACTTCGCCGCGGGGGCGGGGGGCACGAGCGACGGGCGCGGGGCCTCGTTGCGGAGCGAGAGGTACGTCTGGTCTTTGAGGCCGCGCTCGTAGTCGTTGAGGAGGCGCATGCCCTCCTGCGGCTTGAGGCGGTCTTGCTTGATGGCCTGATCGATCTGGGCCTTGATCTTCGAGCCGAGCTCGTTGGGGAAGTACTGGGTCATCGCCAGCACCTCGCTCACGGTGTTACCCGGGATGGTCTCTTCGATGTAGTACCCGCGGTCGTCGTCTTCATCGAGGAAGACGTGCACCTCGTTTACGCGGCCGAAGAGGTTGTGCAGGTCGCCCATGATGTCTTGATAGGCGCCCGTGAGGCAGATGCCGAGGTAGTACGGCCCCTTGGCCACGTCGTGCAGGGGGAGGGTGTCGCGCACGTCGTTGAGGTCGATGAACTTCGACACCTTGCCATCGGAGTCGCAGGTGATGTCGACGAGCGTGGCCTGCAGCGTGGGGCGCTCGTTGAGCCGGTGAATGGGCACGATGGGGAAGAGCTGCCCCAGCGCCCAGTGGTCGAGCAGCGACTGGAACACCGAGAAGTTGCAGATGTGCTGGTCGGCGAGCTGGGTGCGGAGATCACCGAGGTCTTCGGGCACCTGGTCGGGCTCGAGGGTGGCCGCGCGGCGCTCGATGGCCTCGGCGATCTCCCAGTAGAGCTGCTCGACGCGAGACTTTACCCGCAGGTCGAGGATGCCCAGTTCGAACATCTTCTGCGACTCTTCTTTGATGTCTTGAAGGTCGTGCCAGCTCTCGTTGAGGTTGCGGTCTGAGAGGTGGTCTTGTGTGTACACGAGGTCGCGCAACAGCTTGTGGTCGGGCGACTGCTGCACGTACGTCTCGGTGGGCGTCTTCTCGATCGACCCGAAGGCCTCGACGACGAGCACCGCGTGGTGGGCCACGGTGGCCCGGCCCGACTCGGAGACGACGATGGGGTGCGGCACCTTCTCTTCGTCGCACACGTCCATGATGTTGTAGACGATGTTGTCGGCGTACTCTTGCACGGAGTAGTTCATCGACGAGTGGAAGGTCGAGCGCGAGCCGTCGTAGTCGACCGCGAGCCCGCCGCCCACGTCGACGTACTCGACCTCGTGGCCCATCTGACGGAGCTTGGCGTAGTAGCGCGCCGCCTCGCGCACCGCGCGCTTGATGATCAGAATGTCGGGCACCTGCGAGCCGATGTGAAAATGCAGGAGCTTGAACGACGACGACATGCCCGCGTCGGCGAGGATCTGCGTGGCCTCGAGGATCTCCGCGGTCGAGAGGCCGAACTTGGCGTTCTCGCCGCCTGAGGTGGCCCACTTGCCGGCGCCCTTGGAGAGCAGTCGCACGCGCAGGCCGATGAAGGGCTCGACGCCCATCTCGCGCGCCACGCGCACGATGGCGCGCACCTCGGCGAGCTTCTCGGCGATGAGGATGACGCGCTTGTTGAGCTTGCGGCCGATGAGGGCTGTGCGAATAAAAGCGTCGTCTTTGTAGCCGTTGCAGACGATGAGCGCCTCGGGGTCGGCGTGCTCGGCGAGGCCCGCGAAGAGCTCGGGCTTGGAGCCCACCTCGAGGCCGTAGTGAAAGGGCTCGCCCGCCGCGAGGATCTCTTCGACCACCTCGCGGAGCTGGTTGACCTTGATGGGGAACACGCCGCGGTACGCGCCCTGGTACTTGTTCTCGACGATGGCGTGGTTGAACGCCTCGTTGATGGTGCGCACGCGGTGGTGAAGAATGTCTTGAAAGCGAATGAGGAGCGGGGTCTGCAGGCCCTCTTCGAGGGCCTCGTTCACGACGTCGAGGATGGGGATCTTCGCGCCGATGTCTTGCAGCGGGGCTACGGTGAGGTTGCCGTCAGCGTTGACGCCAAAGTAGCCGCTGCCCCAACGCTCGATCATGTAGAGCTCGTTGGCGTCGTCGGTGGTCCAGGGGGGGTCTTCCTCGCGGTGGGGGAGCGGGGAGTCGTGATCTTCCAACGTCGTGGTCCTCGATCGCAGCGGTGACGAAGCGGTGATGTGCCGCGCCCCCTCCGCGCAGGGTAGGATGGGACGCGCGCCGAATTCAACGCAACCGTCGCCCTGCGTCAAGCAACGCCGACGCCCATCATCGCATCGTCACACTGCGCGGCGCGGGCGCCTCAGCGCCGGCCCTTGAAGCCCATCATGCCCTGCACCACCGACTCGCTCGCCTCGGCGATCTCGGCGGCCTCGCGCGCGCGGTCCACGCAGTCTTCGCAGAGCTTCTTCGACTTGCCGCCGACCTTCACGGTCTTGAGGCTGTCACTCTCGTCGCCACATCCCTTGCACACGGCCATGGTGAGACTCCTCTCGTCGGTCGTATACCGCGAGTCGGGGCCCGTGCGGTACCGTCGCGCGATGCACCCGTGGAGCCCGCGCGACGCATGGTCGCTCTTGTCGCCCGACGCCGACGCGCGCGTCGAGATGCCGCGCTGGATGCACGCCGCGCGGACCTTTCTCGACGCCGAGCTCTCGTCGCTGGAGGGCGGCGAAGACGGTGAGG
>CANMAT010000205.1 GCA_947494865.1 Deltaproteobacteria bacterium | reverse complement strand
CCGCGGGCGAGGAGGGCGCGGAAGCGCGCCTCGGCGCTCACGGCGGGCTTGGGCGCAGGGGTAGGCGCGCGGACGGCGCCCGCGCTGGTGCGCCGCGGGCTCGCGCCGGGGTTGGGCGTGGCGCGCGCGGCGGGCGCGGGGGCGGCCTCGGCGGGGTGGCCTTCGGGGTCGACGCCGGCGGTGGCGAGGAGCTCGCGCGCCTTGGGGGCCATGCCAGCGCGCTCGTACGCGGCGGCGGCGCGGCGGAGCTCGCCGGCGCGCTCGTAGAGCTCGCCCGCGAGGCGGTGGTTGCCGAGGCGCGATGCGATCTGCGCGGCGCGCGCGGGCTCCTGGGCGCGGAGGAAGAGCTCCTGCGCCTCGGCGAAGCGCTCGTGGCGGAGGCAGAGCATCGCGGCGTCGTGGTAGCGGCCCGCCGAGAGCATGCCGTCGAGGCCAGGCACGTCGTCGTTGGCGCCGCCGCGCTGGAGGAGGCGCGAGACCACCATGGCGCCGAGGCAGATGCCGCCCGCGACGAGTGCGACGGCGGGGTGATCGGTGAGCGCGAGCAGAACGTCCATGATGCATTCCCCTCAGTCGGCGACGGCGAGGAGGGCCTCGCTCGCCGAGATCATCCGTCGTGCCATGAGCTGCGAGGCGTAGGCCGAGAAGGGCAGGAAGCTCCCCGCGGCGCAGGCCGTCTTCTCGATCTCTCCGAGCGCGTGGCCGGCCATGAGGGCGTCGCGCGTGGCGTCGGTCATCTGGAGCGACTCGATCACCAGCACGCGGCCCGCGTAGCCCGTGCCGTTGCAGGCGTCGCAGCCCACGGCGCGCGGCAGCGAGGCGCTCGACCCGCGCTCCATGAGCCTCCGCGCCACGAGGCTCTCGACGATGGCGGGCGGAGGCGCCTCGACGCGCGCGCACTGCCCGCAGAGCCTCCGCACGAGGCGCTGCGCGAGGATCACCGCGATCGACTGGGCCAGCAGCGTGCGGCTGCACTCGAGGTTCTCGAGGCGCTGGAGCACCGAGGCCGCGTCGTTGGCGTGCAGCGACGTGAGGAGCAGGTGCCCCGTCATGGCCGCCTCGAGGGCGGTGTGGGCGGTGTCCTTGTCGCGCGTCTCGCCCACGGCGATCACGTCGGGGTCTTGCCGCAGGGTGGCGCGGAGCACCTGCGCGAAGCCGAGGCCGATGGCGGGGTTGACCTGCACCTGCGTCACGCCCTGGAGCCTGTACTCGATGGGGTCTTCGACCATGATCACGGCCGAGTCGGGGCGCACCTTGCGGCGCTCGTGAATCATGGCGTAGAGCGTCGAGCTCTTGCCCGACCCGGTGCCGCCCGCGATGAGCACGCCGCCGTAGGGGCGCTGAATGGCCCTGCGCGCGACGGCGAGCACGGCGGGGTCGACGAACACCTGCTCGAGGGGGCGCATCATGCCGCCGCCTTCGAGCACGCGGATCACCACTTTTTCGCCGCGCCCGGTGGGCATGGTCGAGATGCGCAGGTCGAGCTCGCGCGTGCCCGCGGTCATGCCGATGCGGCCGTCTTGCGGGAAGCGCCGCTCGGTGATGTCGAGCCCCGCGAGGATCTTGACGCGCGCCACCATGCCCCGCGCGAACGAGGCGGGCATGGTCTCGGACCAGTCGTTGAGCACGCCGTTGACGCGGAAGCGCACGCGCACCCCGGCCGCCTCGGGCTCGATGTGAATGTCCGACGCCTCGCGCGAGAGCCCCGCGGCGATGACGCGGTTGAGGGCGCGCACCACCTCGTCGCCGATGACCCGCACCTGCCGCGCGTCGTCGGCGGTCGCGTCGACGGCTTCGAAGCCCAGCGACTCGGCGGTGACGCCGTCGCCGCGCGGGCCGTCGCGGTGCGGGGCCTCGATGCGAAAGCGCGTGAGGGCCTGGAGGTAGTCGTCCACGCTGATGGCCACGACTTCGAACTCCACGCGCTGGAGCACGTGCTGCAGCTCGGCGAGCGCGGCGGTGTTGCGCGGGTTCACCATGCCGACGGTGAGGCCGCCGGGGGTGACGCGCAGGGGGATCATCCGGTGCAGGAGGATGATCTTCGAAGGCACCATGGCGATGACCTTCGGGGTGACGTCGTACTCGCTCACCTCGACGAAGGAGATGACCTTCGCGCCCTTCGCGGGCGCGGCGAGCTCGCGGGGGCCGATGGCCGAGGGCGCCGCGGCGGGCGGGGCCATGGTGGGCGACCCCGCGCGCAGCGACGAGACGCCGAGCTGGATGGCGCGCATCGCGAGGCGCCGCGCGAGGGCGAGGGCGAAGCCGGGCACCTTGGTCGCGAGGGTGTCGACGAGGTCGGCGCGGAGGCGCAGGGTGACCGACGCGGCGTCGGCGACGAGGGTGTGCGGCTGGGCGGCCTTGAGGAGCGCCGAGAGCTCGCCCGCGTGGTCGCCGGGGAGGAGCGTCTCGAGCGTAGAGGTGGCCCCCGTGGCGGCGTTGACGGCCACCGTGCTGGCCTTGCCCGAGCGGAGGATCACCACGCCGTCGGAGGGGACGCCGGCGCGCAAGATGGTGGCCCCCTGGGCGTGCTCGGCGACCTCGACGTGGGGGGCGACGCGCGCGATCACCGACGGGTCGCAGCCCTTGAAGAGCGGCACCGTGCGGAGAAAGTCCTCCGTGGTCTGGGAGCTTGACGGGTGCCGGGGGTGCGCGTCCATGAGGGTTCGGTTCTCATGAACGGCGACGGCCGAGCCGACCTTAAGGCCGAGCCTGACGATTTTGTAAACCCCTACATCCGCGCGGGTAAGCGCAGCGCGGGAGGGTCAGTGCACGGCTTCGCCGAGGTAGGCGCCCTGCACGCGCGGGTCGACGGCCAGCTCGGCGGCGTCGCCCGACAAGACGATCTCGCCCGTGACCAGCACGTACGCCCGCTGCGCGGCCGCGAGGGCGCGCCGGGTGTTCTGCTCGACGAGGAGAATGGTCATGCCCTGCGCGCGGATGCGCCCGATGGCTTCGAAGATCTGATCGACCAGCACCGGCGCGATGCCCAGCGAGGGCTCGTCGAGGAGCAGGAGCTTGGGCTGCGACATGAGGGCCCGCGCGATGGCGAGCATCTGCTGCTCGCCGCCCGAGAGGGTGCCCCCGAGCTGCGTCATGCGCTCGCCGAGCCGAGGGAAGAGCGACACGGCCTGCTCGAAGCCCCTCGCGATCACTGCGGGGTCGCGCACGGTGAAGGCCCCCATCTCGAGGTTTTCGCGCACCGTGAGGTTGGGGAAGATCGCGCGCCCCTCGGGCGACAGCGCCATGCCCATGGAGACCAGCGCGTGCGGGGGCGTGTCGTTGATCTTCTTGCCCTCGAAGATCACCTCGCCGGCCTTCACCGGGAGCGCCCGCGCGATGGCCTTGAGCGTGGTGGTCTTGCCCGCGCCGTTGGCGCCGATGAGCGCCACGAGCTCGCCGCGGCGCACCTCGAGGTCGATGCCCTTCACCGCGCGAATGCCGCCGTAGGCGACCTCGAGGCCCTTCACCGACAGAATGGTCTCCGCGGGCTTCGCTCGCTCGCTCGCGCTCGCCGTGACGCGCGCGGGCTCTTCCCCCCCTTTGCCCAGGTAGGCCTCGAGCACCTTGGGGTCGTTCTGCACCGCCTGCGGCGCGCCATGGGCGATGGTCTCGCCGCGATCCATCACGTGTACGATCTCGCACACGTTCATCACCACCTGCATGTTGTGCTCGACGAGCACCACGGTGAGGTCGAAGCGGTCGCGCAGCTCGTGGATCTGCCGCTTGAGCACCTGCGCCTCGGCGCTGTTCATGCCCGCGGCGGGCTCGTCGAGGAGCAGCACGCGCGGCGACAGCATGAGGGCCCGCGCGATCTCGAGCCTCCGCTGGTCGCCGTAGGGGAGCGACGACGCCCGCTCCGCCGCCTCGTCGCCGAGGTTGAAGATCTCGAGCAGCTCCATGGCGCGCTTGCGCATCGCGAGCTCGTCGTCGGCGTGCTTGCGCGTGCGAAACACCACGTCGAAGAGGTTCGCGCGGCTCGTGCGGTGGCTCGCCACGAGCACGTTCTCGAGCACGCTCATGGTGCCGAAGAGGCGAATGTTCTGAAACGTGCGCGCCACGCCGAGGTCGGCGATCTGCCACGCGGGCATACCGTCGATGCGCCTGCCGTGAAAGCTCACGGCGCCGCGCGTGGGCGCGTACACGCCGGTGACGCAGTTGAACACCGTGGTCTTGCCCGCGCCGTTGGGCCCGATGAGCCCGAAGATGCTCTTCTCGGGCACCTCGAAGCTCACGCCGCCGACGGCCCGCAGGCCGCCGAACACCATCTCTACGCCGTCGAGCGAGAGCGCCGCCGTCATGTGCCGCGCTCCGTCTTGCGGCCGGGCACGAGGCGCAAGAGGCCCTTGAGCGTGAGCTCGCGCGACCCGAGGAGCCCCTGCGGGCGCCAGAGCATCATGCCGATGAGCAGCGCGGCGTACACGATGAGCCGGTACTGCTGCACGCCGCGCAGGAGCTCGAGCGACACGGCCACGAAGATGCCGCCCACGATGGCCCCGGTGATGCTGCCGAGGCCGCCGAAGATGATCATCACGAGCATGTCGACGGACTTGTCGAGGCGGAACGCGCCGGGGTCGATGTGCTGCCCGCCCGTCGCGTCGTGGGCGAACATGCAGCCCGCGAGGCCCGTGAGCATGGCGCTCACCGCGAAGGCGAGCACCTTGTAGCGCGTGGTGGGCACGCCGGCGGCCTCGGCGGCGATCTCGTCTTCGCGGATGGCGGCGAGCGCGCGGCCGTAGGAGCTGTGCGTGAGGTTCCACACGGCGAGCACGCCGAGGAAGGCCGCCGCCCAGATCCATCCGAGGGAGGCGTACGCGGGGATGCTCTCGGCCCCTAAGGGGAAGCCCTGCGAGCCGCCCACCGCCGCGGTGCTCTCGATCGAGATGCGAATGATCTCGCCGAAGCCCAGGGTGACAATGGCGAGGTAGTCGCCCCGGAGGCGCAGCGAGGGGACGCCCACGGCCACGCCCGTGAGGCCCGCGGCGAGCATCGAGGCGAGGGCCGCCGCGATGAGAATCACCGGGCCGTACGCGTCGGAGAGGTGGTGCGACAGGGCCACCGAGGTGAAGGCGCCCGCGTAGGCCCCGACGGCCATGAAGCCCGCGTGGCCGATGGAGAACTGCCCCGTGGTGCCGTTTACGAGGTTGAGCGCAACGGCCAGCATCACGTTGATGCCGCACACCGAGAGCACGCGAATGACGTAGGGGTCGAGCGCCTGACCGGCGACGAACTGCAGGCCCGCGATGGCCGCGAGCACCGACGCGATGATGACCACCTTGCGAAGCATCGTGAACGGAGTGCGAGTCTTCTATCAGGGTTCGGCGGCCCGCGAGACAACGAAGTGAGCGCCCCCGCGCGTCACTTGACCGTTGGGGCCCGAAGCGTGTCTCCTCGGGCGCCTCCCGTAACCTTCGAGGCTGAGCGATGACAGACCCCGATCTCCTCGTGCTGCTCGACGCCGCCGACGCGCCCACGCGCCGGGCCTTCGCGTGCGACTGCGCCGAGCGTCTCTGCGAGCGCTATGAAGAGCGTCAGGGTGAGGCCCTCCCCGAGCGCGCGGTGATCGACGCCGCCCTCCTCGTGGCGCGCGGCGACCTCGGCGCGTGCCCCGACCACCCGGCGCTGGTCCCGTACGCGAGCCGGCACCCGTCGCCCGCGCGCGACATCGCCACGGCGCTCGCGCTGGCGCTCTCGCCCCTCGCGCAGGCGTGGGAGATCGCGCAGCTTCTGCCCGAGCTCTGCGCCACCGCCGACGACGCCGACGACGAGCGCCGGTGGATGCGCCAGGCGCTGCACGGCCGCCTCGCGAGCGCGCAGCGCACGGTGCTCCCCCCCTCGCCCGACGTCACACGGAACCTCCGCGCCGTGAGCGTGAAGGCCCCGCAGCGGCCCGACCGCTGACCGCCCCCCCGAGGACCGATGTCTGACCGATACGCCCTGCCCCTCCTCGACGCCCGCGAGGCCGAGACGCGACTGTGCACGTACTGCCCCAAGCTCTGCCGCCCCGCGTGCCCCGTGGGCACCGTCGAGGCCCGCGAGGCGGTCATTCCCTGGGGCATCATGCGCGGCATGAACGAGCTCGCCCGCGGGGCCGTCGCCGAGGGCGACGAGGCCGCGGTGGCCGCCACCGCGTGGGCCTGCACCCGCTGCGGCAACTGTCGGTCCCTGTGCCTGCTCGACAACCCCGTGGCCGACACCCTCGTCGACGCGCGCGCCGACGCCTTCGCCGCGGGCCTCGCGCCCTCGGAGGCGAGCGCGGTCTCGCAGCGCTTCCCCGAGCGCGTGGCGCGCATCGAGGCCGCCGCCGCCGCCCTCGGCCCCGTCGAGGTTCCCCGCGGCGACGGGAGCACGGCGTACATCCCCGGCTGCACCGCGGTGCTCTTCGAGGGCGAACACATCGCCGAGATCACCCGCGCCGTCGCGCGGCTCTCGCCCTCCGGCGGGTGCACGCTGGTGAGCGATTTCTGCTGCGGGGCGCCGCTCCTCGACGCGGGCGACCGCGAGGGGTTTCTCGCGCACGCGCGCCGCGTGGCAGCCGACCTCGGCGCCTACGCGCACGTCGTGACGGGCGACGCTGGCTGCGCGCACACCCTCAAGGTGATGTACGCGCGCCTCGGGGTCGCACCGCCGAAGTGGGCCACCGTCGAGCACGTGGCCGAACTGGCCGCGCGCAACACGCACCTCTTGAGGGTCGTGGACGAGCCGCGCGCCGTGGTGATGCACGACGCCTGT
>CANMAT010000204.1 GCA_947494865.1 Deltaproteobacteria bacterium | reverse complement strand
GGGGCGAGCGTGTACCTCACGGCGAAGGCGCCGTGGCGGGCCGACAAGATCCTCCGTCACGCCGATCAGAACCCCAACCGCGCGGGCGCGACGGCCGTCGCGGGCGGCGCTGTCGGCGGCGTGCAAGAGCTCCTCGCGGCGGCCGCCGCGGGGCACGTGCAGGGCATCGTGGGCCTCGGCGCCGACGTCGACGTCGACGTGAGCGCCCTGGCGCCGCTGAGCCGCATCGGCGACGTGGTGCTCTTCCTTTCGCACGAGGGGCCGCTGGCGCGCTTCGCGACGGTGGTGCTCCCGGCGGCGAGCTGGGCCGAGGCCGACGGGAGCTTCGTCAACGCGAAGCGCCTCGCGCAGCCCTTCAAGCGCGCGCTGCCCCTCAAGGGTGACGCCGCCCCCGCGTGGGACCTCGTCGCCCGGCTCGGCCGCGCGATGAACCTCGATCTCTCGTACACGAAGCTCCGCGAGGTGCGCGCTGCGCTGCTCGCCCAGGCGCCCGAGGCGCACCCCGACAGCCGCCCCGGGGCCGTGTCGGCAGACGCCGGCGCGCAGGCCCAGAAGGGCGCGTGAGGTAACGATGTTCTGGATCCAGGCATTTGTGAAGATCGCCCTGATCGTCGGGGTGCTGGTCAACATGGCGGCGATCCTCCTGTGGGTGGAGCGCAAGCAGTCGGCCATGATGCAAGACCGCATCGGCCCCAACCGGGCGGCCATCGTGGTGGGGTCCATGCGCATTCGCGCGGCGGGCCTCGTCCACTCGATCGCCGACGGCATCAAGATGATCTGGAAGGAGGACTGGGAGCCCACCGGCGGCGACAAGCTCCTCTACCGCCTCGCGCCCATCATCGCGCTGGTGCCTGCGCTGTGCCTCTTCGCGGTGATCCCCTTCGGCCCGACGCTGCACGTCTCCCACCTCCGCGACCTCTGGTCGCCGGAGTGGGCGACGGAGACCGCGGGCACGGTGATTCCGATGCGCATCGCCACGCTCGACGTGGGGCTGCTCTACGTGTTCGCCGTGGCGGGCGCGGGCGTGATCGGCGCGGCCCTCGCGGGCTGGTCGTCGAACAACAAGTTCTCGCTCCTTGGCGGACTGCGCGCGTCGAGCCAGATGGTCTCGTACGAGGTCGCCATGGGCCTCTCGCTCGTGGGCAGCTTCATGATCTATCAGTCGGTGCAGCCGACCGACATGGTCAACTGGCAAATGCAGCACTGCTGGGGCATCTTCGTGCAGCCGCTGGCGTTCATTCTCTTCGCCACGTCGGCCATCGCCGAGACCAAGCGTGTTCCCTTCGACGTGCCCGAGGGCGAGAGCGAAGTGGTCGCGGGCTACTTCACCGAGTACGCGGGCCTCAAGTTCGGCATGTTCGCCTCGGGCGAGCTCGTCGAGGTCTGCACCTCGAGCGCCCTCCTCGTGGTGGTGTTTCTCGGCGGCTGGCAGCTCCCCTTCGTGCAGAACACGGGGCTCGAGTTTCACTACCTCGGCATCGATGTCTCGTGGCACTGGGCCCACATCGTGGTGGTGCTCGTGGGGCTCCTCACCTTCATCGTGAAGGTGCTCGTGCTGGTGTTTCTGCAGCTCCAGATCCGGTGGACGCTGCCCCGCTTTCGCTACGACCAGATCATGATGCTCGGCTGGAAGATCCTGTTGCCCCTGGCGCTCCTCAACGTGCTCCTCACGGGCTTCGGGATCCTCTTCATCAACGGCTTCCCCGCCACTGGAGCGATGACCCCGTGACCGCCACGACGAAGGTAATCCGCAAGCCCCAGCGCACCATGGCCGATCAGAGCTATGTGATCGAGCTCGTGAAGGGCCTCGGCGTGACGCTCAAGCACTTCTTCAAGGGCACGCGCCAGATGGTGACGGGCACCACGCCGGACCTCGAGAAGCACCCCTACGCCGACGGCATCGCCACGGTGCAGTACCCCGAAGAGAAGCGGCCCTATGCGCAGCGCTGGCGCGGCGTGCACCGGCTCACGCATCGCGACGACGGCTCACCCCGCTGCGTGGCGTGCCTCTGCTGCTCTACGGCGTGCCCCGCGCAGTGCATCTACATCAAGCCCGCGGAGTACGCCGAAGGGGACAAGCGCCGAGGCTACGAGCGCTACCCCGAGGAGTTCGTGATCGACGAGCTCCGCTGCATCTTCTGCGGTTTCTGCGTCGAGGCCTGCCCCTGCGACGCCATTCGCATGGACACCGGCTACCACATGACGGCCCTCGATGACCGCGCGTCGTTCATCTACGACAAGGCGCAGCTCATGAGCCACGTGGGGCAAGACGGCACCCAGAAGAGCGCCAACCCCCGCCATGAGCCCGGCGACCCGACGCACCCGGGCGTCACGCGCCTCCACGGCGGTCACTGACCCCTTCTGCCTCCTTCTCCCCGTCTCTTCTCACATCACTCGCAGCACCTCGCGAAACGGCGCCCTCGCCGCCCGTGAGGTGATCTACGCTCGGCGCCCATGGCACAGGTGATTCCCGACGCGTGGCAGGTACCCGCGAGCGTTCGGCAGCGGGTGGGCGTGCAGGCCGGCCGACAGCGCGCCATCGTCGAAGAGGGGCACCTGCTCCTCATCGTGCACGAGCTCCCCAAGGAGAACGAGATCACGCGCGCGGCGAAGCTCTTCTGGCGCGCGCCCGACGGCGCGTGGCGCGCGACGGGGGCTGGTCAATCGAACGGGCTCCCGGTGCTCAAGCGCCACCTCGACACGCTCCGCGGAGCGATTCAGCAGCTCGACGCGCGCGTCGACGGCGGCAAGACGGCGCAGGATTTCTTCTCGGTGCTCAACGAGGCCACGCCGCTGCAGCGCACCTCGCGCAACGTGCACAAGGCACTGCAAGAGGCCCGCGACGGCGTCGACGACAAAGACATCATCGCGCTGCGCGACACCGCGGGCGAGCTCGAGCGGGCGGCCGAGCTCCTCGTGGGCGACGCGCGCAACGCGCTCGATTTCACCGTGGCGAAGAACGCCGAGGCGCAGGCCGCGAGCGGCGTGCAGGCCGTCGAGGCGCAGCACCGGCTCAACCTCCTGGCGGCGCTGTTCTTCCCGGTGACCGCCATCGGGTCGATCCTCGGGATCAACCTTCGCACGGGCCTCGAAGGCTCGCCGCCGGTGCTCTTCTGGATCGTGCTGGTGCTGGCCTTCGCGGTGGGCTTCGCCATCCGCGGGTCGCTCCGCAAGAAGTGACAGGGTACGTCACCCGCGCAGGGCGTCGAGCACGTTCATGCGGGCGGCGCGCGCCGCGGGAAACATGCCGCCGAAGAGGCCCATGGCGCCCGCGAAGGCGAGCGACGCGGCGAGGATGCCGGGCGTCGGGGCGAACTCGAACACGATCTCGGACCAGCTCGCGAAGTTCACGATGCTGAAGCGCACGAGGCCCATGGCGAGCGACGCGGTGGCGCCGAGCGCGCCGCCGAGGAGCGAGAGCGCCACCGACTCGAAGAGGAACGACGCGAGGATGCTCTTCTTCGAGAAGCCCAGCGCGCGGAGCGTGCCGATCTCGCGCTGCCGCGAGGCCACCGCGGCGTGCATGGTGATCATCGCGCCGATCATGGCGCCCACGGAGAAGAACACCGCCACGAGCAGGCCGATGGCCTTGATGAACATGCTCGTGCCCTGCGACTGCTCCTCGTACCAGACGCTCTCGCGCTTCACGTCGACGGCGAGCTGACGGTCGCCCTCGAGGGAACTTCGGAGCGCTTCGAAGGCCCCGCTGCTCGCGAGTCGCACGCGCACCGACGACACCACGCTCTCGCGCCCGAAGGCCGCGGCGAGCACGTTGCGGTCGATCCACACCTCGCTCTCGAAGGAGCTCCCGCCGTCGGCCATGATGCCCACCACGGTGAGCCGTCGGTTCTTCTTCACCTCGAACGACTGACCGAGCTCGAGGCCGCGGAAGCGCCCGCGGATGGACGCCCCGAGGAGGCACTCGTCGCTGCCCGGCCGCGGCGCGCGCCCGGCGATGACGCGCACCGAGGGGCGAAACGCGAGCACGTCGTCGGTGACGCCGCGCACGGCCACGTTCGAAACGCCCTCGGTGCCGAGCTTGTCGAGAATGATCACCACGACGCTCTCGGCCACCGCGTCGGGGCGGCCGTCGGCGCGACGCCGCACCTGCGGCGCGTTCATGATGAGGCCCGCGGCGGGCAGCTCGATGCTGCTGGACATCTCGGCGTCGGCGCCGTCGCGCAGCACCACGGCGACGTCGGCAGAGCCCGCGCGGCCGAGGGTGCGCGTGATGCCCTCGCCGAGCATGAGCACCGACGCGAAGACGAAGACCACGAGCCCTACGCCGAGCGCCGTGGCGAGCGTGGTGGTGGCCCGGACGCGGAGGTTTCGTACGCTGTACGAGAGCGGCACCATGGCGTTGTCTTTCAGTCGAGGCGGCGGAGGGCTTCGGTGACGGTGAGCCGCGAGGCGCGCCACGCGGGCAGCGCCGCGGCGAGCATCGAGAGGGCCACCGCGAGCGAGAACGCGAGCGCCAGGGTGGCGGGCTCGATGCGAAAATACGGGATGGTGGCGCCCTGGTTCTCTTCGATCCAGCGCCCGAGGCCCTGCTGCACCACGGGGTACGAGAGCGCGAGGCCCGCGAGGCCCGCGAAGGCCCCCAGCGCGGCGGCCTCGGCCATGATGAAGCCCGTGACGTGCTTGGGGAGAAAGCCCAGCGCGCGGAGCACGCCGTACTCCTGCGTGCGCTCGCGAACGCCCATGGCCACGGTGTTTCCGAGCAGGAGCCCGAGGATGCCGAGGATCACCAGCGAGATCACGTCGATGGCGGTGAAGAGGCCCGACATCATGCCCATGAACGAGAGGTTCATGGCGCGCTCGCTCATCGAGGTGGTCTGTACGTCTTGCACGTCGAACGCGGCGTCGATGGCGCGCGAGATCGCGCCGCTCTGCGAGGGGTCGCCGATGCGCGCGAGCATCCAGCCGATTTGATCGCGGCGCGCGGCGGGCAGCGAGTCGTTGAGGTAGCGGTAGTGAAAGATGAACTGCGAGCGGTCTACCGAGCGCTGCGTCGCGCGGTAGATGCCGTCGACGGTGAACTCCCAGTCGCCCGGGTAGATGGTGCCGCGGAGCACCACGCGGTCGCCCTGGTGCCAGCCCATCTTGTTGGCGAGCACGTCGCCCACGATCGCGCCGCGGCGGTCTTCGCGCCAGCGCGCGAGGTCGGCGGGCGCGACGGACATCTCGGGGTAGACCTCGAAGAAGCTGTCGGTGTCGACGGCCATGGAGGCGAAGAAATCGTTGGGGTGCCGCGGCTCCTTGGCGCCGAACCAGTTGGCCCACGTGGCCACGCGCACACCCGGCACGGCGCGCACCGTGTCGATGTAGCGCCGCGGGAGCTGCATGATGAACGACACCTTGTGGCGCGTCGCGACGCGGTCTTGCGCGGCGTAGGTGACGGCTACGTTGGTGGCCGTGATCACCGTGCGAAGCATCACGAAGGCCATCACCGCCACGGCGACGCCGAGCACCGTCATGAGCGCGCGGAAGCGGTTGCGCCACACGTTGCGGACGGCGATCGAGGCGAGCGTCACTGGAGCACCCCTTTGTTCATGCGACGAATCACCGAGGCGCGCTCGGCCGCGGCGGGGTCGTGCGTCACCATCACGATGGTCTTCTTGAACTCGGTGTTGAGCCGCACCAGAAGGTCGAGAATGGCGTCGGCGCTCTTGCGGTCGAGGTCGCCGGTGGGCTCGTCGGCGACGAGAATGGTCGGGTCGTTCACGATGGCGCGCGCGATGGCCACGCGCTGCTCTTGCCCGCCCGAGAGCTGCTTGGGATAGTGGTTCACGCGGTCTTCGAGGCCCACCACGCGCAGCGCGATGAGCGCGCGCTTCTTGCGCTCGGCGCTCGGGAGCCTGGTGAGAAGAAGGGGCAGCTCGACGTTCTCGGCCGCCGTGAGCACGGGCATGAGGTTGTACGACTGAAAGATGAAGCCCAGGTGCCGCGCCCGAAACGCCGCGAGCTGGCCGTCGTTCATCGCGCCGAGGTCGTTGCCGGCCACGAGCACCTTGCCCGCGGTGGGGCGGTCGAGGCCCGCGATGAGGTTGAGCAGCGTGCTCTTGCCCGAGCCCGACGGACCCATGAGGGCTTCGAAGCTCCCGGTGGGGATTTCGAAGTCGAGCCCGTCGAGCACGGTGAGGTCTTCGGAGCCGCGGTGAAAGGTCTTCACCACGCGTTGCAGTCGCACCAGGGGGTCGCCCTTCTCGGGCTCGCGGTAGGCAGTGGTCATTGCGCGGTCTCCTTCACGGGGCTTCCATCGGCGAGGGCAGCGGGCGGCGAGAGCACCACGCGCGCGCCCGGTGGCGGACCTTCGATGAGCTCGTAGCCGTCGCCCGCGCGCTCTCCCACGCGCACGGGCTGGAGGCGCGCCACGCCGTCTTCGACGGTGAACACCGACTGACGCCCCGCGCGCGCCGTGAGCGCCGCCGCGGGGAGCACCGTGCGCGCCCGCGCCTGCAGCGCGTCGGCCGCCGGGGCCGCGGTGAGAAAGCTCACGCGCGCGCTCATCTCGGGCAGCGCGCCGGCCATCGGCGCCGCGAAGCGCACGCGCACGGGCACGGTGGCCTTGGCGCGGTCTACGCGGTGCCCCAGCTCGGCCACGGTGCACGCGAGGCGCCGGTCGGGAAACGCATCGAGCGCGATCTCACAGGGGCCGCCCACGCGCACGAGCCCGAGGCGCGCTTCGGGCACGTCGACCTCGACCACGAGGGAGCGCGGGTCCATCACCTCGATCACTGCCGCGG
>CANMAT010000203.1 GCA_947494865.1 Deltaproteobacteria bacterium | reverse complement strand
ATCCGTCTCTCGACCGCGGTGCCCCTCGTCGACGACAGCGTGATGGTGGTGGTGCTCTCCCCCGCGGCGCGCGAGGGCGAGGCCCGCGGCGTGTTCCGCGCCGTGCTCTCCTCGGCGCGCGGGCGCACGGCGTGGCAGACGCCCCGGGAGCGCGCGCGCGCGACCGTTCAGCGCGCGTGCGCGGTGTCGGCCCTCGCGCTCATGGCCCTCTACGCAGCCCTCGCGCTCGCGGTGTTTCGCGCCCGCGACCGCTGGGGCCGCGCGCGCGCCGCGGCGCTCGTCACCGTCGCCGCGCTGTGGGTCGCCGTCGCCGCGCTCTCCCCCGCCGGCAGCGGCTGGGCCTCCGCGCGCGCGCTCGCGCTCGCGGCCGCCTTCGCGCACCACGCGTGGCGCGTGCGCCGTCGTTAGGCCCCGTCGTCGGAGCCTTCGCCGGCGCGCTCGACGCGGGCCTCGTCGCGCTCGCGGCGCGAGGGGTTGACCCGCACGAGGCCGTGGTCGCCGTCGACGAGGGCCACGTCGCCGTCGCTGGCCCAGTTGTAGATGCCCGCCACCTCGCAGACGGCGGGCACGCCGATGAGCTCGACGAGGGTGCGCGCGCGGCCCGGCGCGATGGCCCCCGAGAGCACCAGCGCCGCCGGGCGGGCCCGCGAGGCGAGCAGGAGTTCGAAGACGGTCACCGTCTCGCCCACCCACACGGCGCCGCGCGGAATGGCCGACGTCGCCTCGTGCGTGAGCAGCGCGCGGAGCACGTCGCACACCTCGGACATCTCCATCGCGCGCTCCGTGAGCATAGGGACGTCGGTGAGCCGCGCGGTGCGCGTGGCCTCGCGGGCCACCTGCGCGAGCCCGTGCGCGAGGCCGCGGCCCCGCGCGAACTCGAGCGTGCGCTCGCGCAGCCGTCCGTCGTCGAGAATGGTCTTGTGCTGCGCGAGGAAGGTCGCTTCGACGCCGCGCCGCGCGGCCGCGCGGATGTGCACGTCGAGGGTGGCGTCGCAGGCGAGAATGGCCCGCTCGAGCGCCTTCGCGTGATCGCGCGTGGTGGCCTTCGCGTCGGAGGCCGCGCCGCGCGCGCCCGGGCGCTGCACGGCGGTGAGCACCCCGAGGCCGCGGCCCGGCACCAGCGCGCGCCCGGGGATGGTCACCCGGCGCGTGCCCGTCGAGGTCATTGACGGGGGGCGCACCGTGGCGCCCGCGACGATGCGCGCGCGCTCGACGAGGGGCGCGATGGCGCCCGCGAGGGCCATGAGGAGCTCCACGTCGTGGGAGGCGTACGCGCCCGCGGAGCGCTGCACCACGAGCGCCCCCGAGGGGCCGTGCGCGCCCGGAACGGGCACGGCGAGAAAGGCCGGGAAGCGCTCCTCGTCGAGCATCGAGAACGATCGGAAGCGCGCGTGCGCGTGCGCCGTGTCGGCCGTGACGGGGCGCATGCACTCGACGGTGACGCCCACGAGCCCTTCGCCCACGCGCAGGCGCACCTCGCCGAGCGCGCTGGTGGTGAACCCCACGTTGCCGCGCATCACGAGGCCGTCGCCCTCGCGGAGGTAGAGCGAGCACACCTCGCTCGCGAACACCGCGGCCACGCGGCGCGGCACCTCGTCGAGCACCTCGATGAGCGGGCGCGGCCGGGCGAGGGCGTGCACGAGGTCGACCACCGCGTCGAGGCGCTCTACGCCGCGCGCGTGAATGGTAGGCGTCACGTCGAGCGTGGAAGACGAGGCGTCGGGGGCGGAGGACATCATCGGCGCGGCACAACGAAGCACAATTGCCCGCTGCGGATCAACACAGAGCGCGTTTGCGCGGGTCGACACAGCGGTGGTACCGATCCAAAGAAGCGGGCAGCGAGTCGGTCTCCCACCTCCGTCCGAGAGGCACCCATCTCATGCGCAACGCGTGTCGCCTCCAGTGCTTGTCGCTCCTCGCGGTCGCCAGCGGCCTCGGGTGCGTGTCGTACCGCGACCGCATCGTGTACGTGCGCGAGCACACCCTCGTCGAGGGCCCCGCCGCGGCCACGCAGGTCAACGTCAACGTCCAGGTCTCGCTGTGGCAGCTCCCCGCCACGCCGCCGCGCCTCGACGCGCCCACCCTCCGCCGCGCGCTCGACGGCTTCGGCGGATGGGTCGAAAGTCCTGCCTACGGCACGGTCTGGATCCCCTACGACCGCGACGACGATTTCACCCCGTACCTCACCGCGGGCCAGTGGGCGCCCACGCGCGACGGCTGGTACTGGCAGAGCGACTACGCGTGGGGCGCGATCACCTTCCACTACGGCCGCTGGGTGCGCCTCGGGCGCGTGTGGGCGTGGGTCCCCGGCGCCGTCTTCGCCCCCGCGTGGGTCGACTGGCGCAGCGGCGGCGGATGGGTCGCCTGGGCGCCGCTCGCCCCCGACGGCGCGGCCTTCTCGGCGCAGCACGTCTACTGCGCGCTCGCGCACCTCCACGGCCCCGGCCTCTTCGCCCGCACGGTGCGAGGCCCCGCGGCGATGGCCCTCTTCCCCCAGACCGCGCCGCTGCGCACCGTCTACGGCTACGGCGGCACCTTCTACGCGCCGGGGCCGCCCGTACCGCCGGGCGTCGCGACGGGCGCCGAGCGCCAGTGGGCCGCCAACCTCCCGCCGCCGCGCACCCCGAGCGAGCCCGCGCGCACCCCTCCGCCGGGCGACGCCGCCGCGCAACCTCCCGCCGGGCCCACGCGCGTGCCCGACATCCCCAGCGTTCCGCGCGTGCTCACGGCCGCGACCGGCACCGTGCGCCCGCGCGACTCCTTCGCCCCGCCCGCGTCGCTCGCCGAAGCGCCCGAGGCCGCGCCCGCGACCGCCGTCGAAGCGCCCGCGCCCACGGGCCGCGTGTGGTCCACCACCTCGCTCGGATACTCCGACGCGCCCGCCCTCCGCAGCGACGCGCCGGCCCCCATCACCGCGGGCGGATCGGGCTACACCGTGCTCCCCGCGCGCCGCATGACCTGGTCGTCGGCGCAGCCCATCGTGGCGCCCGCAAGCGCGCCGCCGGTGCAGACCCCGCCGCCCACCTACGCGCCGCCCGCCTACGCCGCGCCCGCCTACGCCGCGCCGACCTACGCCGCGTCCGCCTACGCCGCGCCCACCTACGCGCCGCCCGCCTACGCTGCACCCGCCTACGCCGCGCCGCGCATGATGGCCCCGCCCGTGGCGGTCGAGCGCTCTGTCGCCGCCCCGCCCGCGCTCGACGCCCCGGTGTACGGAGCCCCCGCCGCGTGGCGCGCGCCCGCGTACGTCAACAGCCCGCCGGTGCAGGGCCCGCCGCCTGCGATGCCCTCCTTCGCGGGATCATCGCCCGCGGTGTACAACGGCGGCTACCAACCGCCCGTGCGCGCCAACGTGGGCATCCCCTCGGCGCCGACGTACGTGACCGCGCAGCCCACGCCAACACCCGCGCAGGCGCCCATGTTTCGCCCGCCCACAACCATCACAGCGCCCGCCGCGCCGGTGCGTTCGTTCGGACAGGGAATGTCAATGCCCACGGTCTTCGCGCCGGGCGCGGGCTTTCCGGTTCGCTGAGCTCGCTTCAGCCGCGCAGCACTTCGAAGCGAATGCCCGCCCGCTGGAGGCGCTCGGTGAGCAGGTCGCCCATGGCCACCGCGGGCGTGAGCACGCCGTAGCGGGGCGGGAGCTTGTCGGCGTCGACGGACAGGCACAGCGCCGCCTCGGCGACCATCTTGGCGGTCTCGGTGTAGCCCCCGTCGCCGCCGCTCACGCGCGCCTCGACGGTGCGCCCGCCGCCGCGCCCGCGGAACGTGACCGAGAACCTCGCCCGCGCGCGCACGGCCTCGCCGGGCCCTTCGCCCGACTGCTTGAGCGACAACAGCCAGCGCTTCGCCGGCGCGATCTGCGCGAGGCCGACGACGGCCGCGACGCCCACCACGCCGCCCGCCACGGTGAGCGTCGAGCGCACCTCGGCGTTGTGGGCGTAGCGAAAGTCGGGGCCATACTCCGAGAGCGCGGCGGCGCTGCGGAGCACCACCTGCGGGTCGATGGTAGGCAGCGGCACGGCCCACGCGCCGAGGTCGGCGTCGTAGCGAATCGAGGGCTTCACGCCCCGCACGCGGCGGCCCTCGGTGGGCGTCGGGACGCGCAGCGACGCGAGCCCCGCGCGGAGGTTTGAAAACGCCTCGACGGCCGACTGCCACGTGCCGCCCGAGAAGGTGCCCGTCGCGCGCACGAAGGCCTCGACGGTGAGCGCCTCGTTACGCGGCAGGAGCTTCACGGTGTAGAGCGCGCCGAGGTCGTGCGGCACGCTGTCGAAGCCGCACGTGTTCACGACGCGCAGTCCCTTGTCGCGCGCGCGTGCGTCGCAGCGGTCGATCACCGCCTGCACGAACTGGGGCTCGCCGGTGATGTCGGCGTAGTGCGCGCCCTGCTCCACGCAGGCCTCGGCCACGGGCAGGCCGTAGCGCATGTACGGGCCCACCGTGGTGAGCAGCGCGGCGGTCTCGGCGGTCATGCGAGCGAGCGAGGCGGCGTCGTCGACGGAGGCCTCGACCACGCCCACCGACGCGCACGCGGGGTCGATGGCCACGAGGGCGCGGCGCACCGCGTCGAGCTTCGAACGGCTGCGACCCGCGATGGCCCACGGCACGCGGCCGCCCACGGCGCGCGCGAGGTACTCCGCGGTGAGTCGACCGGTGAAGCCGGTCGCGCCGAACACGGTGATCGCAAAGGGACGTTCGTTACTGCTCATCGCGGGCGCGCACTCTACCAGCGAACGCGCGCCGCGCGCCACCCGAGTGTCAGCGCCGCGTGAAGCGCAGCACGTGGCGGTAGATGCGCGTCTCGCCCTGCTGCCCGCGCCACCACACGACGTCGGGGCCGTCGATGGGCGAGCTGTAGTTGTAGAGCACCCGCTCGTCGGCGGTGGCGCCGTCGAGCACGCCCGCGAAGCACGTGTCGCCGCGCGAGGGGAGGTCCATCACGAAGGCGATGCGATCCTCGGATTGCACGTAGCGCCACAGGGCGCAGCGCTTCGGATGGTTGCGATAGTCGAGCTGGTAGCGCACCACCTGCGACACGAAGGGCATGTCGCGCTCCATGAGGTCGAAGGCGCCCGTCGCGGTGAGGTTGCGTCGCGCGACGAGGTACGCCTCGCCGTCGTGCCAGAACATCAGCGGCGAGTCGTACTTGCGCGCGTCGTAGCGGCACGTCCACCGCGCGAGGTCGCCGCGGGGGGCGCGGCACACCTGCGAGCCCCACCCCGTCGCGTCGCCGCCCTCGTTGCGAATCACCGCGAAGAGGGTGCCGTCGTCGCCGAGGGTGAAGTCGGCCTCGCTGCCGCCGCCGCGGTACACCGTCCTGCGCGTCGCGTCGACGGGGACCCACGCGCGGCCGTCCGTGGTGGTGAGAAAGTCCACGTCCATGGGCTCGCCGTTGAAGAGGTACTCGTTCTCGCCGTGCAGGTACCCGAGGGCGTAGGCCGCGCCCCGCTCGACGCGCGTGCGCCACGTGAGAAAGCCCGGATCGAACACGGCATCGAGGGGCGTCCACGTGCCGTCGGCGCGGCGCTCGCTCACCGACACGCCCTGCGGTTCGAACGCGAGGGGGTTGGTGCCCAGCCGCGACACGTAGAGAAACAGCCGCTCGCCCAGCACGAGGAAGCGCGGCTCGCGCAGGTCGCTCGCGACGGCGAGGCGCTGCTCGAAGCGCCACGCGCGCTCGTCCGTCGACGACACCACGAAGATCTGCGTGCGCGTCGAGGCGAAGTGATCGGGCGCCGTGCGCCACGCGAGGTACACGCGCCCTCCGAGGCGCGCCACGTCGAGGTTGTTGTTCGAGTTGCACGGCGAGGTCTCCGCGGGGAGCCCGGGGCCCGGGATCATCTGCCGCGTCTCGGTGATCGTCACCGCGTGGAGCCCCGGCTCCGATGGCGGCGGAGGAGGCGGCGCGACGTCTTCGGGCTCCGCGAGCGCGGCGTCGGCGGGCGCGTCGGCGCTCGCGTCGGAGCCGATGGGCGCGGGGCCGTCGCAGGCGGCCGCGAGCAGCGCGAGGGTCAGCGGTAGTACGAGGCGCATCGCGCGCGATGGTACTTCATTCCGTCTCGCGCGGCGCGCACCGAGCATCACCCCGCGCACCCCGCGTTGGAGCACACCCAGCGCCCCGTCTCGCGCGCGTACATGCAGTAGGGGCGCTGCCCGAGAAAGCCACCGTCGAGGATGGTCGCGCAGTCGGCGTCGTCGACGCACTGGTCGGCCGCGGTGTGGCAGTAGTAGCCCGCGAGGCCGCCAAAATCGCCGCAGCTCCCGAGGGTGGGCGAGCAGTAGCCCCCGGCGCCGCAGTCGGCGTCGACGCGGCAGTTGCCCGCGATGCACACGTTGGCGCCCGAGGCCCCGCGCGACGCGAGGCGACACTCGCAGGGCCCGCCGAGGGTGCACTCGGTGTCGGCGCTGCACGCGTCGTAGTTGCAGCGGCACCCGTCGCGGGGGTTGCCTACGCAGCGACCGTTCACGCCCGTTGTGCATTCGGCGTCGGCGGCGCACGCCGCGGGCGGGCCACCGCTCCCGGGGTCACAGGTGCTCGCCGGGCGGGCGCTCGGGCACGCGCTCGCCGTCGCCCGATGCCGCAGCGGAACGCGCCGCGCGTCGGCCGCGTCGGCCGTCGGAGCGTCGGCGGGCGCGCTCGCGTCGGGCTGTGTGGCCACCGTCGCACTGCATCCCAACCACGCCCCCGCGGCGACCGCGAAGAGCCCACGAACCACGGAGCGAGCACACAACATCGGGGGTGAACCTCT